>NZ_JBGLYV010000011.1:0-91753 GCF_047304225.1 Pseudomonas sp. Pseusp3
GTGCCGGCATGGCGCTGACGCTCCAGTCCTCGCCCACCACCTGGGCCAGCGCCGGCCGCAGTCGCTCGGCCTGGGCGAGGATATCGGCCTGTGGCCGGGTCAACAGGCGCAGGCTGGGCAAGCGCTCGGCCAGTCGGTCCGGGTTGCGGTACAAACCCAACACCGCTTCCAGGGCAGCCAGGATCATTTTGTCGACCCGCAGCGCACGCTTGAGCGGGTTTTTCTTGATCCTGGCGATCAGTTCCTGGCGGCCGACAATCAGCCCGGCTTGCGGCCCGCCGAGCAGTTTGTCGCCACTGAAGGTGACGATGTCCGCGCCATCGAGCAACGCCTGACGCACCGTCGGCTCAGCCGGCAGCCCCCAGCGGGTCAAGTCCAGCAGGCTGCCGCTGCCGAGGTCTTCGAGCAGCGGCAAACCGTGCCGGTGGGCCAGTTGCGCCAGTTCGGCGGTCGGCACGCTCGTGGTGAAGCCTTGAATGCTGTAGTTGCTCGCGTGCACGCGCATGATCAATCCGCTGCGCGGGCCGATGGCGGCCTCGTAGTCGCGGGCATGGGTGCGATTGGTGGTGCCGACCTCAACCAGCTTCACCCCGGCACGGGCCATGATGTCGGGAATGCGGAAGGCACCGCCGATTTCAATCAGTTCACCGCGGGAAATAATTCCTTCCTTGCGCGCGCCCAGGCTGTTGAGGGTCAGCAAGACCGCTGCGGCATTGTTGTTGACCACGGTCACCGCTTCGGCGCCGGTCAGTTCGCGGATCAAACCTTCGATCAGGTCGTCGCGGTCACCGCGCTTGCCACTGCGCAGGTCAAACTCCAGGTTGAGCGGATAGCGGGCAGCCATTTGCACCGCTTCAATCGCTTCCTCGGGCAGCAATGCCCGCCCGAGGTTGGTGTGCAGCACCGTGCCGGTGAGGTTGAATACCCGGCGCACATGGCTGCGATGCTCGATTGCCAATCGTTCGCCGACCCTGCCGGCCAGCACCTCAGCGCTGACCTCTACAGGTTCGAGCAAACCGTGCTGCACCCTTTCCCGCAACTCATCCAGCAAACACCGCAAGGCCGTCAGCAGGACGTCGCGGCCATAGCGCTCGGCCAACGGCAGGCACGCCGGGTGACGTAACAAACTGTCGATGGAAGGTAGACGCAGGGGTTGCCTGGCACCGTGTGCAGACATCTGGCGCTCCTGAAAACGAATGACCGTCGCGCCAGAGTGTAGACGCTGCGGTTACTCGTCTCCCGGAGCCAGCAACAGATTCGGTGCCAAACGCTGATAACCGTCCTGGGCCAGGCGCATGTCGAGCATCAGGCTGGACAGGTCTGCCGACAGCGCTTCGGCATCCGCATCGTTTTCCAGATAGAGCAACTTCAGATAGCTGTTGCAACCGGGGCAGACTTCGGCGCGCAACGGCGCCTGGTTGGCGGCATGGCGGTCATCTTCAAGGCTGAGGTACTCCAGGCCTTTGCTCTGCTCGCAATACACGCACTTGACCCGCACCACATGCCACTCGCAGGCGCACAGCGAACAGACCAGATAACGCAAGCCATTGTGCTTGCCGCGATGGCGGATGACCCCGGCCATGGCCGGCGAGCCACAGGCCGGGCACTGGCTGAGGCTGTCGCCGGGAGTCAGGGCCAGGTTTGGCGTACTCAACAGCCAGTGACTCCACGCTGTTTGCAACGCCGCACCGAGAAACGGCACCAGCGCCGCTGGCACCAGCGAATACTGGCCGCTGAGCAACGCCACCGCCCAGGCGCGGCGTTGCCCGGCACCGGCCAGGCGCAAGGTTTCCAAGGCATCGGCCACGGCGCAGGGTTGCGGTGCGCTATAGCGCTGCAGCAAGGCATCGAGGTAAAGCTGCCAATCGTCTTCGCGCGCCAGGCTGTCGGCTGCGAACGGCGGCAAGCCGTGTTGCTGGCACAATTCGATGCGTTGTCGGTCGAGGGGATCGCCAAGTGGCGGGTCGTTAAACACCTGTTGCTGTACCCGGCACAACCCGGCAATCAAATGAAGGTAATCGGCCAACGGATGCCCTTCGGCCAGCGTCTCCAGACGTAAGGCGCGCAGGCTGAACAGGTTATGTGGTGGCATGTACAGAAACGGCGGCGAACTGGCCGCCGCTTCGATTTCTCCGGGTTCGAGGATGGTTGGCAAATGTCAGCCCTTTTTGGTGATCGGACGCTGGGGTGCTTCGTCGCGGGTCTCATCTTGAGTCACTTGGCGATACCAGAGTTCGTGGTGTTTCCTCGCCCAGCCACGGCTGACCCGGCCGTGCAACATGGCGCTGACCGAGCCTTTGATCCAGATCCCGGCATAGATGTGCACGATGATGCTCAGGATCAGCACAAAAGCGGCCAACGCATGCAGCAACATCGCCCAGCGAATCGTGGTGATGCCGAACCAGTCGCTGAAGTACGCACGCCAGATCACCAGACCGCTCAATAGCAGCACCAGCATGCACAGCAGTAAAGTCCAGAACAGCAGCTTCTGCCCGGGGTTGTATTTGCCGATGGGTGGCACGCCCTCCTCTTTGTTCAGCATCACCCGGTCGATGCGCTTGAGCCACAGGCGGTCATTGGCGATGAAGTAATTGGCGCGCCAGAAGCGCAACACCAGGCCGAGGAACAGCACGAACATCAGCACGCCCATGAACGGGTGGAGGATGCGTGTCCACGGTCCACCGCCGAACAGGTTGCTCAGCCAGAACAGCGCCGGATGGAACAGCGCCAACCCGGACAATCCGGCCATGAAAAACAGGATTGCCACCAGCCAATGATTGGTGCGCTGGTTGCTGGTGTAGCGCAGGATCGTCTTGTTGCTCATGGCCTGCCCTCCCCACGGGGATCGAAGGTATGCACCGACGGATCGACTTCGTGCACGGCGTTGTCCGGCGGGGCCGGATGTTCATCCTCTTCGACGATTTGCGGGCCGACGCGCACGTAGTGGAAGAACCCGGCCAGCACCGCTGCGCCCATGGCCAGCAGCGCCAACGGCTTGCTGACGCCTTTCCACAGCCCTACCAGCGGGCTGATTGCCGGGTGATCGGGCAAACCGGCGTACAGTCTTGGCGTATCGGCGTGGTGCAACACGTACATCACGTGAGTGCCTCCGACGCCTTCGGGGTCATACAGACCGGCGTTTTCAAAGCCCCGGCTTTTCAGATCGACGATACGTTCGGCGGCATGCACCTTCATGTCGTCCTTGGAGCCGAACACGATGGCACCGGTCGGGCAGGTTTTCACGCAGGCCGGTTCCAGCCCCACCGCCACCCGGTCCGAGCACAAGGTGCATTTGTAGGCCTTGTGATCCTTTTGCGAGATCCGTGGAATGTTGAACGGACAGCCGGTGATGCAGTAGCCGCAGCCGATGCAATGGTCCTGGTTGAAATCGACGATGCCATTGGCGTGCTTGATGATCGCGCCGGGGCTGGGGCACGCCGCCAGGCAACCGGGCTCGGCGCAGTGCATGCAGCCATCCTTGCGGATCAGCCATTCGAGGTTGCCGGCGTCGGTCTCGTGCTCGGTGAAGCGCATCAGCGTCCAGGTTTCTGCGGTGAGGTCCTGCGGGTTGTCGTAGGTGCCATGGTTGTGACCGACCTCGTCCCGCAGTTCGTTCCATTCCGAGCAGGCGACCTGGCAAGCCTTGCAGCCGATGCATTTGGTGGTGTCGATCAGCTTGGCGACTTCCTCCTGCTGGCGTATTGAGGACGGGGCTGTGGTGGTGGCCGAACGGGCGATGATGTCTTGGCTGGCCATTTAGACTTTCTCCACGTTGACCAGGAATGACTTGGATTCCGGGGTCTGGGTGTTGCCATCGCCGAGGAACGGCACCAGGGTGTTGGTCAGGTAGCCGTGCCGCGTGAGCCCGGTGAACCCCCAGTGCAGCGGAATGCCGATCTGGTGCACCACCTGATTGTTGACCTGCAGCGGGCGAATCCGCTTGGTCACCACGGCCGCCGCCTCAATGAAGCCACGCTTGCTGCTGACCCGCACACGATCGCCGGCGACGATGCCTTTTTCCTTGGCCAGCACCTCGCCGATTTCCACGAACTGCTCGGGCTGGGCAATCGCGTTGAGCTTGCAATGCTTGCTCCAGAAGTGGAAATGCTCGGTCAGCCGGTAACTGGTGGCGGCGTACGGGTAATCCTTGGCCACGCCAAGGGAATCCCAGACCGAATCGAAGATCCGCGCCGCCGGGTTGCTGGTGGCTTTCTTGTTTTGCGGGTGCAGCGGGTTGATGCCGATCGGAGTCTCGAACGGCTCGTAGTGCTCGGGGAACGGGCCTTCGTTCATCTTGTCGACGGCGAAGAATCGCGCCACGCCCTCGGGGTTCATGATGAACGGATTCATCCCGGCTTCCGGCGGCACGTCAGCCTTGTAGTCCGGCACATCGGTGCCGCCCCAGGCTTTGCCGTTCCACCACACCAGGCGTTTTTTCGGATCCCACGGTTTGCCTTGCAGGTCCGCCGAGGCACGGTTGTAGAGAATCCGCCGGTTGGCCGGCCACGCCCAGGCCCAGCCTTGATGCTGGTGCATGCCGTACGGGTCGCTGTTGTCGCGGCGGGCCATCTGGTTGCCCAGTTCGGTCCAGCTGCCACAGAAAATCCAGCAGCCGGACGCCGTGCTGCCGTCATCCTTGAGCTGGCCAAACCCGGCCAGTTGCGAATTGGCCTTGATTGCCGCGCCCGTGGCGTCGGTGAAGTCAGTGGTGGCGTAGCCGTTGATTTCCTTCGCCAGCTCCTCGGGCGAAGGTTCGTTCGGGATCTTGTACGGCCACGACAGTTTGAGCAGCGGATCGGGGAACTTGCCGCCTTCGGCCTGATAGCGCTGGCGCAGGCGCACGAACAGTTCGCTCATGATGCGGATGTCGGTCTGCGCTTCACCCGGCCCGTCGGCGCCCTTCCAGTGCCATTGCAGCCAGCGACTGCTGTTGACCAGCGAGCCATCCTCCTCGGCAAAGCAGGTGGTGGGCAGGCGAATGACTTCGGTCTGGATGTCGGCACTCTTCACATCGTTGTACGACCCGACGTTGCGCCAGAATTCCGAAGTTTCGGTGGCCAGCGGGTCCATCACCACCAGCCACTTCAGTTTGGCCAGTGCCGCGGTCACCCGGTTTTTGTCCGGCAACGCGGCAATCGGGTTGAAGCCCTGACACAGGTAGCCGTTGACCTTGCCCTGGCCCATCAAATCAAACACCTTGAGGATGTCGTATTGGGGAATGTCCAGTTTCGGCAGGTAGTCGTAGGCCCAGTTGTTCTCGGCCGTTGCGTTGGCGCCATACCAGGCTTTCATCAGGCTGACGTGGAATTTGCCGTAGTTCTGCCAGTAGGACAGTTGCCCCGGACGCAATGGTTTCTGCGTGCGCTTGACGATATAGGCGTTGTAGTCCTGTTCGGCATCGCCGGGTAGCGAGAGGTATCCCGGCAGTGAATTGGACAACAGCCCCAGGTCCGTCAGCCCCTGGATGTTGGAGTGTCCGCGCAAGGCATTCACGCCCCCGCCCGGCATGCCGACGTTGCCCAGCAGCAATTGCACCATCGCCGCGCTGCGGATCATCTGCGCGCCAATCGAGTGTTGGGTCCAGCCCAGCGCATAGAGGATGGTCATGGTCTTGCCCGGTTGCGAGCAAGTGGCGATTTCCTCCCATATTTTCTGCATGGCATCGACCGGCATGCCACAAATCTGGCTCGCCAGCTCTTTGCTGTAGCGGCTGTAATGCTGCTTCATCAACTGATAGACACAGCGTGGGTCTTGCAGGGTCGGATCGACCTTGGCAAAGCCGTCCTCGCCCAGTTCATAACCCCAGCCGGACTTGTCGGTGTAGAGGCGTTTGGCCGCATCGTAACCGCTGAAGATCCCGTCCTCGAAGCCATAACCGGCTTTGACGATGAACGATACGTCGGTGTAGTTGCGCACGTATTCGTGCTGGATCTTGTCCTCGGTCAGCAGATAATTGATCAACCCGCCCATGAAGGCGATGTCGGTACCGGTACGGATCGGCGCGTAATAGTCGGCCACCGAGGCGGTCCGGGTAAAACGCGGATCGACCACGATCAGCCGCGCCTTGTTGTGCGCCTTGGCCTCGGTCACCCACTTGAAGCCGCACGGGTGCGCTTCTGCTGCGTTGCCGCCCATCACCAGAACCAGATTCGCGTTGGCGATATCGGTCCAGGTATTGGTCATGGCTCCACGGCCGTACGTCGGGGCAAGACTTGCCACCGTCGGGCCGTGTCAGACACGCGCCTGGTTATCGAACCCCAGCATGCCGAGACTGCGAACCACCTTGTGGGTGATGTAGCCCGCTTCACTGGAGGCCGCCGATGCCGCGAGGAAACCGGTGGTCAGCCAGCGGTTTACCGTTTGGCCCTGGGCATTCTTCTCGGTGAAGTTGGCGTCGCGGTCGGCCTTCATCAGGTCGGCGACGCGATCGAGCGCTTCATCCCAGGAGATGCGGGTCCACTCGGTGCTGCCGGGTTTGCGCGTCTGCGGGTATTGCAGGCGGCCTGGGCTGTGTATGAAGTCCAGCAGGCCTGCGCCTTTGGGGCAAAGGGTGCCGCGGTTGACCGGGTGGTCGGCGTCGCCTTCGATATGGATGATGTTTTGCGCGACATTCTTCGCCGTATCGCCCTGGCTGTACATGATCAAGCCGCAACCGACCGAGCAATACGGGCAGGTGTTGCGGGTTTCATGGGTATGGGCGAGCTTGAAGTGACGCACCTGTTCGGCAAAGGCTGGCGTCGGGGCCATACCCAACGCGCCCAGGCTAGAGCCTGCAAGGCCGATGCCGGCGACCTTGAAGAACTGACGACGGCTGAGATCCATCGTGCACTCCTGATCAGGTGGCGCCCGGTACATGGCCGGGCTTTTTTGAACAACCACGGTCGCGGCAGTCTGGCTGCCGACACTACAAACTGTAGTCAATGCTGTCGAATTCACCATGACAGCCGACCGTCGGCCCTGCAGACATAACCCCCTCTGTAGGAGCGAGCTTGCTCGCGATGGTGTATCAGCTGAGTGAGTGTCGACTGACACTCCATCGCAAGCAAGCTCGCTCCTACAAGGGATTGGCGATTATCATGGCGCCATAACCAACCTGCCGTTACGAGACCCCGCATGACTTTCGATTTTGATCAGGTGTTCGACCGCCACAACACCGGCAGTACCAAGTGGAGCCGCTACCCGGCCGACGTGTTGCCGATGTGGGTCGCCGACATGGATTTCGCTGCGCCGCCGGTGATCATCCAGGCCCTGCAGAAGCGCCTGGAACACCCGATGGTCGGTTACAGCGTGGCCCAGGATGACCTGCGCGAGGCGATCGTTGCCGACCTCTGGAACAAGTACGCCTGGCGCGTCGAGCCCCAGGAGCTGATTTTCCTGCCGGGCGTCGAGTCGGGCTTCAACATGGCATTGAAGGCCCTGGTGCAGCCGCAACAGAACGTCGTCGTGCAGGTTCCGAACTACCCGCCGCTGCGCCACGCACCCGGGCATTGGGGGCTGAACAAGGTCGAGCTGAATTTCGACGCGCAAGCCGATGGTACCTACGTCACGCCGCTGGATTCCTTGAGCCAGTCACTGCAAGGCGGTGGCGCACTGCTGCTGAGCAACCCGCACAACCCACTGGGCAAGGCCTTCCCCCGCGCAGAACTGCAAGCCATCGCCGACATTTGCCTTGAGCATGATGCCTGGATCATTTCCGACGAGATCCACGCCGAGTTGTGCTTCGACGGCCGCACGCACATTCCGATGGCTACCCTGAGCCCGCAAATCGCCCAGCGCACCATCACGCTGATGTCGGCGAGCAAGGCCTACAACATCGCCGGCCTGAAAACCTCGTTCATGATCATCCAGGACCGTCACCTGCGCGAGAAGGTCAACCACGCCCGTTGCGGCATGGTCGACAGTGTCAATCCGCTGGGCATGGAAGCCACCCGCGTCGCCTACAGCGAAGCTGCGCCATGGCTGGCAGCGCTGAAGGTCTACCTGCAGGACAACCGCGATTTCCTCGCCGAGGCCGTGCGCACCCGCCTGCCGGGCATCACCATGAACCTGCCGCAAAGCACCTACCTGGCATGGCTGGACTGCACGGCACTGGGGCTGGACAACCCGCAGCAGTTCTTCCTGGAACAGGCCAGGGTCGGATTGAGCGCCGGTCTGGACTTCGGCGATGACTGCAAGCAGTTCGTGCGCCTGAATTTCGGCTGCCCACGGTCGCTGCTGGAAGAAGGCATTGCGCGGATGGAGCGCAGCTTGCGCAATCTGTAGGAGCGAGCTTGCTCGCGAAGGTGTGTCAGCTGAGTGAGTGTCGACTGACACTCCATCGCGAGCAAGCTCGCTCCTACAGATACCGGGCAATCTGGTCTGCCGCGTCACTTCATCGCCAAGGCAATGACTTCCACCAGGTTGAGTTGGGTAAAAGGTTTCGACAACCGTGGCAGATGGGCGGCAAAGCCTTCCAGCCGTTCGGCATAACCGGTGGCGAGGATGATCGGCACGCCCGGTCGAATGATCCTGATGGCATTGGCCAGTTGCGCGCCATTCATCTGTGGCATGGCCATGTCGGTGATGACCAGATCAATCTCCGGTCCACTTTCAAACAGCTCCAGCGCCGTGGCACCGCAGGCCGCACTGATGACCCGGTGCCCGAGGTCCTCGAGCAGCAGGCTGGTGCTGGTCAACACCAGGCTGTCATCGTCCACCACCAGTACGCACAGGCGAGGCACCGTCACGGCCGATGCCTTGGAAACCGGTTGGACGGCCGAGCCACTGGCGGCGACCGGCAACCAGAGTTCGGCGGTCGTGCCCTGATCCTTCCGGCTCTTGAGGATGAAGCGGCCACCCAATTGCTCGATAAAGCCGTGGACCATCGACAACCCCAGGCCCGTGCCTTTACCCACGCCCTTGGTGGTAAAGAACGGGTCCATCGCCGAGGCCAGCGTGGTTTCGTCCATGCCCTCGCCCGTATCGGCAATACTCAGGCAGACGTAACGCCCCAACGCCAGGGATGAGGTGGAGCTGTCGGTCACTTCATCGGTTCTGGCACTGAAGCTGAGGGTCCCGCCGTGGGGCATGGCATCACGGGCATTGGTCGCCAGGTTCAGGACCGCCAGTTCCAGCTGGTTGAGGTCAGCCATCACGGGTTCGAGCCCCTCGGGAAAACGCGTTTCGATTTTCACCGAAGGCCCGAGGGAGCTGCGCAACAGCCCGGAAATGCCTTCCACCAATGCCGGTATCCGCACCGGTTCCGACTTGAGCTCCTGGCGTCGGGCAAACGCCAGCATGCGCTGGGTCAGGGAAACACCGCGCAAGGCACCTTGGGTGGCGTTGTCGATCAAGCGGGTAATTTTGGGATCGTCCGTCACCCGCTTGCGCAGGATTTCCAGGTTGCCGAGGATCACCGTCAGCAGGTTGTTGAAATCGTGAGCGATGCCGCCGCTGAGCTGACCGATGGCCTGCATTTTCTGCGCCTGGAACAAGGCCTCCCGGGTTTGCTCCAGCGCCTGCTGCGCTTGCGTGACCTCAGTGATATCGCGGGTAATCTTGGCAAAACCGAGCAAGGTGCCGGTGTCGCCCCAGATCGGGTCGACAATGACATGGGCGAGGAACCGCGTACCGTCCTTGCGCATCCGCCAGCCCTTGTTTTCAAAACGCCCTTCACGAACGGCGATGTCCAGCGTCCGTTGTGGCTCGCGGGCTTCGCGATCCTCCGGGGTATAGAACATCGAAAAATGCTGGCCAATGACTTCTTCCGGCAAGTAACCCTTGATGCGCTGGGCGCCAGGATTCCAGTTGCTCACGCGTCCGTCCGGCGAAAGCATATAGATCGCGTAGTCAGTAACGCTCTGCACCAGCAGGCGGAATTGCTGCTCGCTCTGTTTGAGGACTTCCTCGGCCATTTTGCGATCGGTCAGGTCCCGGGTGATCTTGGCGAACCCCAGTAACGTGCCCGACGGGTCGAGAATCGGATCGATGACCACATGGGACCAGAAACGCGTACCGTCCTTGCGCACCCGCCAGCCTTCGCCCTCGAACCGCCCTTCACGAATCGCCGTGTCCAGTGCCCGCTGGGGCAAGCCGGCACGACGATCTTCATCGGTATAGAAACGCGAGAAATGCTGGCCGAGGATCTCGGCCTCCTCATACCCCTTGAAACGCCTGGCGCCGGCATTCCAGCTGGTGATGATGCCATCGGGATCGATCATGTAGATCGCGTAGTCGATCACCGCATCGATCAATAGCCGAAAACGACCGTCTTCGATGGCACTGACCCTGGTTCGATCTTCGCTCATTGATCCCACCGCTTCATTGTTTCTCTGGAGTATGCGTCATACCGGGTTTTTGGAAAGCCCACCAACGCGGCAACAACTGCTTGACCTTGCTCTCGCCAAAACGGTCATCGATCAGCATCACCACCCCTTGGTCCTGTTGCGTACGGATGACCCGTCCAGCGGCCTGCACCACTTTCTGTACGCCGGGAAACAGATACGTATAGTCGTAGCCGGCGCCAAAAATGGCGGCCATGCGCTGCTTCAGTTGCTCGTTCACCGGATTGAGCTGTGCCAGCCCCAACGTAGCGATAAATGCGCCGATCAACCGGGCACCGGGCAAATCGATGCCTTCGCCAAAGGCCCCGCCCAGTACCGCAAAGCCGACACCCTGGCCGTCGGCGTGGAATTGATCGAGAAACTGCTGACGTTGCGCTTCGCCCATGCCCCGGGACTGCGACCACAGGCTGATGTGCGGATGTTTCTCTGTGAGTAACTGCGCCACTTGCTGCAAGTATTCGAAGCTGCTGAAAAACGCCAGGTAGTTGCCGGGACGCTTGCAGAACTGTCTGGCGATCAAATCCACAATCGGTTCGAGAGAGGACTGGCGATGTACGAACCGCGTGGAGATCTGGCTGACGATGTGCACTTGCAATTGATCGGCATGAAACGGCGACTCGACGTCGATACATACCGTGTCCGCCGGTGTTCCCAGTAAATCGGCGTAATAGTGCCGGGGGCTGAGGGTCGCGGAAAACAGCACCGTGCTGCGAGCGGCAGTCAGGCGCGGGCGGATGAACCCGGCGGGAACCACATTGCGCAGGCACAGCTGCGAGAGATTGCGCTTGCGTTCAAGGTCGCGCTTGCTGATGTCGAACAGGAAATTTTCGTCGAAAAGCTCGGCCACCCGGCAAAAATGCAGCATGTCGAAGTAAAAGCCCTGCAGTGTGCTGTCCAGTCCTTGCGGGTGATCGTTCAGGTAGTCACCAATGCTGGCGCTGCACGATGACAGTGCCTGAAGGAGCTTTTCCGGCGCCTTGTCATAAGCCTGGTAGGCGCCGGTTTGCGCGTTATGCAGGGCATTCCACTCGCGGTTGACTCGCTGCATCGACTTTTTCAGCAATTCGGGTGCGGTTTGGCGCACACCGTTGAAGGTCGCCTGATCAAGGCTCGCGCTGTACATCTGCCGGCCGCGTTCCACCAGGTTATGGGCTTCGTCGACCAGCACCGCGACTTTCCAGTTGTTGGCCTGGGCCAGACCGAACAGTAGCGCGCTGAAATCGAAGTAATAGTTGTAGTCGGCAACCACCACGTCGGCCCAGCGCGCCATTTCCTGGCTCAGGTAATACGGACAGACATCGTGTGCCAGGGCGACCTCGCGCAAGGCGCCCTGGTTCAACAGGCTCAGTTGACTGGCCGCCTGCCGTGCGGCGGGCAGGCGATCGTAGAAACCCCGGGCCAGTGGACAGGACTCGCCGTGGCAGGCCTTGTCCGGGTGTTCGCAGGCCTTGTCCCGGGCGATCATTTCCAGCACCCGCAACGGCGGCGCATCGGTGCTGGCCAGAATCACTTGCGCGGCGTCCAGGGCCAGTTTGCGTCCCGGGGTTTTCGCCGTGAGGAAGAACACTTTGTCCAGTTGCTGCGGCGCCAGCGCCTTGAGCATGGGAAACAGGGTGCCCAGGGTTTTACCGATTCCAGTGGGCGCCTGGGCCATCAGGCAGCGCCCCGTGCTGACAGCCTTGAACACCGACTCGGCCAGGTGGCGCTGCCCCGTCCGAAAACCGGCGTGGGGAAACGCAAGATGCTGCGCCGCGAGATTGCGCCCCTCGCGATGGGCGACTTCCTGTTGCGCCCATTGGAGGAAACGCGCGCAGTGCCGCTCGAAGAACTGTTGCAGCTGCGCGGCCTCGAAGGGCTCGACCAGGCAGGTTTCCTTTTCGCTGACGATGTCGAAATACACCAGCGCCAGGTTGATCCGGGGCAGATCCAGTTTCCGGCACATCAACCAGCCGTAGATTTTCGCCTGGGCCCAATGCAATTGACGGTGGTTGGCCGGTTGTTTGCTCAAGTCTCCGCGGTAGGTCTTGACCTCTTCCAGGCAGTTCTGCCCAGGGTCATAGCCATCGGCCCTGCCCTTGACCGTCAAGGTCTGATACTGGCCTTCAAGGGCGACTTCGCTTTGATAGCCCTCGCTGCGCCGTGATGCCACCGTACGGTGCCCGACGATGCCCTCCAGCGCGGTGGGCGACGGTGTGAAGCGCAGATCGAGGTCGCCGGTCTTGGCGGTGAACTCACACAACGCCCGTACCGCAATGCTGTAGCTCAAGCGCCCTGCTCCGCCCATTGCACGTAGCACACGGCAATCGGCATCTGGTGCTCATGGCAGAATTCCAGCCAGCGCAACTGGTTGTCCTGCAGGCGATCGCCCGGGCCTTTGACTTCGATCATGCGGTAGGTCTTTTGCTGCGGCCAGAACTGGATCAGGTCCGGCATGCCGGCGCGATTGGCCTTGATGTCCAGCAACAGGCGGTTGAACCAATGCTTGAGGTGCTCGGCCGGGAGGCAATCCAGTGCTTGCTCCAGCAGTTCTTCGTCGAGCACGCTCCAGAACACGAATGGGGACTGCACGCCCCACTTGGCGGCATACCGTTCGCGGATGGTCTGCCGATAGCGCCCGTCGTCGAGTTCGGCCAGACAAGCCTGAAACAGTTCGGCCCGACGTCCATGGAAGTCTTCGCTGAGCAAATCCACCGGCCCGCGCTGGAACGGGTGAAAAAAGGCCCCCGGCAAAGGCGCGAAAATCGCGGGCCAACACAGCAGGCCAAACAGTGAATTGACCAGGCTGTTTTCGACGTAGTGCACCGGCGCCGAATCTTGCGCCAGATGCGCCTGAACGTGAAGTTCCACCGATACCGCCGGGTCTGTCCTGGGCAATTGCAGGTCCAGACGCTGCATTTGCCGAGGCGCTGCCCGCTTGATCGGCGGCCCGCCGAGCTTGCGCCGCAGGCGTGGCAGTATACGGAGCAACTGCTGGTGTTCTGCGGCACTTTCCGGAGCCTGTTCGGCCTGTGTGGCCAGGTCCATCGCCAACTCAAACTCGCCACTGCGTTCCAGCACGCGAATCAATCGCGAACGCGCGCCCGGATAGGCACATTCGCGGTAGAGGTTCAGGGCCATGGCGAAATCCACGATGCGCTCGCAATACTGCCCCATCTGGAACAGCAGCTTGCCACGCCGCCGTTGCAACCATGGATTGTCCAGCACCAGCCCCTTGATACGCTCGACCACCTCTTCCAGCGCTTCACCGGCCTCGAATTGTTGCTGGTACGCATGCAGGAGGACACAGGCGTCCACGTCTTCCCGGCTGCGTAAGCCACGGGATTCGGCACAGAATTCGACTTTTTCATAGGTATAAATGCCGAGATCGGCCAACACGAATTCCGACCAGTCCTGGTACAGGTTGCCGAAGAACATCAGGCGCAGGCGATCGCACAACTCCATGATGGTCAGGCTGAACAGGCGCTCATCCAGCCACGGGCACCAGGCGTTGAAGCTTTGCGCCTGGGGAAATTGCTCGCAGAGCGTCGGCAACCAATCGGCTTTCTTGCCTTTGGGTTGATCGATGACAGTGGCGAAGGTCTGGAGGATTTCTGCCTTGAGCAGCACCTCGAACAGTTCATCGATGGCGATGGGCATTTGCCCGTCGACCCAACCCAGTTCGAGCAGCGGGCCGGCGGCTATGCCGATATTGCCGATTTCGTCGTAATGCAGCTTGCTCGCCCGGAAATGTACGCCTTTGCGCATCACCATTCTGACCAGCAGTGCCTGCGACTCACGGGGCAACCGCTTAAACTCATCAATAAAGCGCTGCTCTTCGACGCTCAACACATCGCTGGAGCGCTGCTCAAGCCAATCAAGCACTTGCATGAAGTTGTTCAAGTAGTAGAACGGATCGTCGAGGGGATTTGCAGTCACAGGGAAATGGGCCATGGCGAGCGAGTACTGGTTATGCGTACAGATACCAGTTCCGCCCTGCCCGGTGCAATCGGAAAAGGATAAATGGCGGCGCTGTACGGTATTTTTCAGGGCAGTAGAACTTTCTGCGCCCCGGCAGCACCAACCGCCAGAGAGATGCGGTGACAGCCTCGAACTGACGGCACTGCTTCAAAACGTACGGGAGGTGATCATGGACATCAAGACTTTGGGCTTGCCCCTGGCGGCAGCGGCCCTGCTGATGCTGGCCGGCTGCTCGACGCCAACGGTGGTGACCCTGCAGAACGGCACCCAGTATTTGACCAAGGACATGCCGAAAACCAAGACAAAGGATGGCTTCTTCGAGTTCGAAGATATTTCCGGGGCGAAAGTGAAAGTCAAGGCTGATGAAGTGGCCACGATCCGCAAGGAAGACTGAATTTCGCGTTATCGTTCATCGCGGGAAAGCCCGCTCCCACAAGGTATGCGCCAACCTTGCGGGAGCGGGACTGGTCCGGGCGGCGCTCCGACGAAGAGGCCCTTACCGGCGCCAACTCACCATCAGGCGATCACAATCCCCACACCCGACAAACTGTCCAGCCCGACCCCGACCAATGTCACTGAATCATTGCCAAACGTCAGCACGGTATCCTGCCCCACCACGCTGGCATGGGCCCGGAAGTCGTCGTCCGGCGTAACACCCTGTACCCCGAGAAACACCAGTTTGTCGTTCGCCTGATAACCCAGCACCCGGTCGTGGCCAAACGCACCGCTGAACAGGAACGTATCGATCCCGCCCCCCGATTCCAGCAGGTCGTTGCCGGCCCCGCCGATCAACACGTCGTTGCCCTTGCCTGCGATCAAATGATCGTTGCCGTCGAGACCGAACAACCAATCGCCGAGCGCCTGCGCCTTGAGCGTATCGTTCCCCATGCCCCCCTTTATCGACGACTCGTACCGGGTCAGCTGGTTACCGTCCGCCAGCCCGTTGGCGGTGACGCTGTGGGTCACGTCATCCTTGACCAGCCCCCATAAAAAGCCCGGCTCCTTGCTCATGATGCTGCCGATGTCACGGGTGATACTGATGCCGCCATTGGCATCGCGGATGTACAGGTTGCCGGCGCCGTCGTTGGCAAAGTCGAAGTTTTTCACCGACTGCTGCAAGTCGAGCACGTTGTGCCCCTTGCCGCCCAAAAGGACGTTGTAGCCACCGGCATCGCGGAAGGTGTCGTTGCCGTCGCGGCCTTCCAGATAGTCGTTGCCCTTGCCGCCCTGGATCAGGTCGTTGCCGTCACTGCCGATAATGAAAGTGCTGCCTTTGTGGGTGTCGGCATTGCGGTTCAGGTCCTGGACCCAGGTGTTGGCCCGCGCCGGGTCCGAGAGGTTGGCAACAATAATGGTCGAGTCTTTGCTGGTGAGGTCGTAGAACCGCGATTCCAGCACCCGGGTCATGCCGTCGCCGTAACCGGTCGGCAAGTGGGAAATCCAGGTCGGGATGTTGAGGATGGAAAACGGCAGCAGATTCCATGCGGTCGACGCGTAGTGGTCATTGAAGCTGACAATGTTGTTGGTGGCCGAGGCTTGATTGGCATCGTGCACACCGACCGATGCCAGGTTGAACGCCGAACCGTCCAGCGCACGGAACACTGGATCGTTTTCATAGCCGATGTTCAGCACCTTGTCGCTGCTGCCTTGAGTTGGCGAGGCGTAGGCAATGTAGTTGGAGTCCTGGAAGAAGCCGCCCCATTTTTCGCGGCTCAAATCCGCCAGGCTATTGACTGCCAGCCCGCCGAGACTGTGACCGCTGACCAGCACGTCATTACCGGACAGCCCGTTGGCCCGGGCAAACGCCGCGACGTCGGCGAGCAGCTTCCCGAACGCTTCACCCACATAGTTTTTCGCGTAATCCTGTGGACCCAATGCCGCCAACAGGTCATTGATGACATCGCCGATGGAGTCACTGATCTGGTTTTCACGAGGGCCACTGGTGCCGCGAAAGGCGATGCCGATTTCCGTGAGGTGCCCTTGGGCGTCGTATTTACCGAGGATTTCCACCTGGGCGCTGGTATAGCCGGCTTTTTCGCCGAAGAAGGTTCCCCGTGCATCGACTTTGCCGTCATAACCCAACTGCGCGGCGGTGATGGGTGTCCAACCGGCTTTCTGTACCGCCTCCAGTGCAGCTTTTTCCGAATCTGGGTTCCAGGGGATACCGGGAATCACCCCTTGGGAGTCGGTGCCGCCAATCAGCGCGGTCACCAACGTTGCCGGCAGGCCCACGCCGAAACCGTTGTGCTGGTAACCGGTGGCAAAGCCGTTGTCGAGGTTGTGATAGGAGTACAGCGTGATTGCCATCGCGTCGGTGAACAACGCTTTGGCGTCTGCTGTACCAAGGTTCTTGTAGTCGTACACACCCATGGGTATTGCCTCTCTCTTTGTTGGAATTGTCAGAGATAGCTCACTGCCGGGACACCTCGATCGCGAGATGCCCGGAGCCTCCAGTGCTGTTACAAAAATCTGTCAGGCAAACACAAAGCCGGAAGTCGACAGGTTATCCAGCCCCACCCCGACCAGGGTCACGGAAAAGTCGCCAACCTTGAGCACCGTGTCTTGACCGGCCTGGGAGGCATGCTGTCGGTAGTCATAGCCCTGCCCCGCGCCTTCAACGCCCATGAACACCAGGGTGTCGCTGCCCTGGTAGCCATTGATCGCATCAAATCCGAAAGCGCCGCTGAACAGGAAGGTATTGCTGCCGTCCCCGGTGGAATGCATCACGTCGTTGCCGTTGCCGCCGACGAAGGTCACGTGGCCCTTGTCGCTGCGCAATACGTCATCGCCGCCGTTGCCGAACAGCCAGTCACCCTGGACGTCGGCTAACAGCGTATTGCCGAGGGCATCGCCGTTGAGCGAATGACTGTAGCGGGTCAGTTCGTTGCCATTGAGCAGGCCGTTGCCGGTGACGGTCCAGGTGATGTCCCTGGTGCTCCACCATGATCCGGATTCCTGGCTCACCAGCGCGCCGATGTCCCGGGTCATGCTGATGCCGCCATAGGCGTCACGTACGAACAGCGTGCCATCGCCATCGTTGGCGAAGCTGAAGTTCTGCAGTGGCTTGAGCAGTTCGAACGTGTTGTTGCCCTTGCCGCCCAAAAGTATGTTGAAGCCGCCGTCGTCGCGGAAACGGTCGTTGCCGTCCCGGCCTTCGATGAAGTCATTGCCGGCGCCGCCCTTGAGCCAATCGGCGCTGTCGGTGCCGATGATAAACGTGCTGCCTGTGTGCGGCTCGCCACTGCGCCCGAGGTCCTCGACCCAGGTGGCGCCGCGAGTCGACACCGACAGGTTGGAGACGATCAGGGTCGAATCCTTCCCGGTCAGGTCATAGAAGGCAGAGTCGATCACCCGGTTCAGTCCGTCGGCGTAACCCAGCGATCCATGGGCCGACCAGTTCAGCGGGTTGAGAATGCTGAAGGGCACCAGGTTCTGCGCGGTGGAGGCGTACTGATCATTGAAGTTGACGACGTTGTTGGTCGCTGAATCCTGATGACCATCGTGCTTGCCCAGTGAGCCACTGCTGAAGGTAGTGCCGTCGAGCACCCGAAACACCGGGTCGTTCTCGTAACCGATGTTGAGCACGTTGTTGCCGGTGGCGCTTTGGGTTGGCGAAGCGAAGGCGATGTAGTTGGCGTCCTTGAAGAAACCGCCCCAGTTATTGCCACTCAACTCCGCCAGGCTGTTGACCCCCAACCCGCCAAGGCTATGCCCGCTGACCACAACGTCCCTGGCACTCAGGCCGTGGGCGATAGCGAATGCAGCGACGCTCTTGAGCAGGCTGTCGAAAGCGTTTTTCGCGTAGTTGCTCGCATAATCCACCGGGCCGACCGCGGCCAACAGGTTGTTTTTCATGTCGCCAAAGGTGTCGCCGTACCCCAGGCCACCGGTGCCACGGAAGGCGATGCCCAGGCCAATCAGGTTCCCGGCGCCGTCGTATTTACCGAGGATTTCGGCTTCGGCGCTGGTGAAGCCGTCCTTCTCGCCATAGAAGGTACCTTGGGCGCCAACCTTGCCCTGATAGCCCAGCGTCGTGGCGCTTATCGGCGCCCAACCGCCGGCTGGTAGTGGCTGGCCGGTGGGCGTGTACGCATAAAGCGTCAAGGCGATGGCATCGCTGTACAACGCCTTGCCGGCTTCGCTTCCGGCGTTTTTGTAATCAAACAGTCCCATGTCGTTACCTTTCCATTTATTTCCGGCTGTATTTCGCTTTTTGCAGGAGCTGCCGAAGGCTGCGATCTTTTTGCGTCAACGAAAACGCTGAAGATCAGAAGATCGCAGCCTGCGGCAGCTCCTACGGGGGCAATCATCGGGTTTGAAGGCCTTGTCCGAACGCCTCGTCGACCCTGGCCAGATCCTGTTCATTCAAGGTCCCGGCGTAGTAATGCAACTTGGTCCAGGCCATCAGATAGTCGTAGCGCGCCTGGGCCAGATCCCGGCGGGTGGTAAACAATTGTTGCTCGGCATTGAGCGCATCGAGGTTGACCCGCTCACCGCCCAGAATGCTTTGCCTGGTCGAGACCACCAGCGCTTCGGCGGAGGTCAGGGCTTTCTGATAGGCACGCAGCTTGCTCACCCCTGTCAGGCAGGCGCTGAACTGCCGTCGCAACTCGATCAGGGTTTCCCGGGTCTTGCCATCCAGTTCGTACTCGGCCTGCTCCATCGCACGGCTTGCCTGGCGGGTCGATGCAGAAACACCACCGCCGGCGTACAGCGGCACATTGATTTCGATGCCGATGGTGTTGGTGTCGTAGCGCTGGTTGTAGGTGTTGCCGCTTTCCGATTCATTCTGACGCACCGAGGCGTAGGCGCTGACCTTGGGCAGGTGCCCGGCCCGGTTGCGCTCGACCTCGTAGCGCGCCACTTCAAGCGCCTGGCGCTGGGAAGCCAGGTTGGGGTTATTGGCCACGGCCATCTCATGCCAGGTGTCGTAATTGGCCGGCTGCAGGGTGAAGGTCTGGAAGTTTTGATCCAGTGGTGCAAGGTCGGCAATGTCGATCGCCGGCACACCGATCAGCGCGCCAAGTTCGCGCAGAGATGCATCCTGTTCATTACGCGCTTCGATTTCTTCGGCGATAGCCAGTTCGTAGCGCGATTCGGCTTCGAGAATGTCGGTGCGAGTACCTTCGCCCTGGCGAAACATCTGCTCGTTCTGCTGGAACTGCTGCTCGAAAGCTTTCTTCTTGGCCAGGGCGATATCGATCTGGTCCTGGGCGAACAACGCCTTGGTGTAGTTTTCCAGCACCCGCACCAGCAATTGCTGGCTCTTGCCACGAAAATTTTCGTCGGCAAACAGCGATTGCGCGACGCCCTTGCGATAAGCCGCGTAGGCCTCGTAGTCGAGCAACGGTTGTTGCAAGGTCAGGCTGGAACCGTAACTGCTGTAGTTGCGGTCATCGCTCTGGTTTTGCCTGCGCTCGTCGAGGTAGGTGACCTTGGAGCTATTGCGGCCCTTGTTGTAGTTGTAACCCAGTCTTGGCAACAGCCCGGCGCGGCCGATGGCACGGTTCTCAAGGCCTGCATCACGTTCCTTGATGGCGCCGAGGAATACCGGATCATTGCGCAATGCCTGTTCATAGACCTCGAACGGTCCCATGGCCGCCACGGCCTGGTTGCCCGCGAACAACATCCACGCCGCCCCGAGCATCGAAAGCTTATTCATACTGCCGAACATCCTTATTCCTCGGTCAACGCGGAGCCTGCCCGGTCGAGCAGCGGTTTGAACAAATAATTGAGGAGCGAACGTTCACCGGTACGCACGAACATCTCCGCTGGCATGCCGGGCTTGATCACCAGGCCATTGAGTTTCTCCATGGCCTGGTCACTGACGCTGCTGCGCAGCACGTAGTACGGTGCGCCGGTTTTCTCATCGAGCAACTGGTCGGCGGAGACCAGGCTGACTTCGCCCGGTACACGCGGGGTGCGGCTCTGGTTGAAGGCGGTGAACAGGATATCCACCGGCAGGTGCGGACCGACCTTGTCGATCAGGTTGACCGGCAGGTGCCCTTCCACTTCCAGGCGCGTGTCCTGAGGTACGATCTCCAGCAGGTTGTCGCCCTGACGCACCACTGCGCCTACCGTGTGCACCCCCAGATTGACCGCAATGCCGTCAGCCGTGGCAATGATCTCGCTGTGCTGCAGATCGAACCCGGCGGAGTTCAACTGTTCTTCCAGCGTCACGCTTTTGAGCTGCGCTTCGGCCAGTTGGGTGCGTACTTCTTTCTGGTACTCCTCGATATGCTGTTGCAGCTTCAAGCGAGACTCGACAATACCCTGCTCCACCCGGCCGCTTTCGCCGAGATTTTCTGCCAACTGTTGTTGCACTTGCGACAGTTGCCGCTGGTACTCCATCAACCGATTGCGCGGGATGTAGCCGTTTTCCGCCAGTGGCGTCAGATTGCTTAGCTGTTGTTGCAGGGAATCGGCTTGAGCGTTCAAGTCGGTACGGGCGCGGCGCATGCCGGCCAGTTGCGCGCCGGCGCCTTCGATGCTGGCGCGCAACGCGGCCTGCTCGCGGGCGAATGCATCGCGGCGGCTGCTGAACAGCTGGCGCTGGCCTTCGAGCACCAACGCCAGACGCGGGTCGGGGTCGTTGCTCAACTCGGCGGGGAAACTCACCTGCTTGAGGTTGTCCCGCTCGCTTTGCCAACGGGCAAGGCTGGCCCAGGCCATGCGGTACTGCGCTTGCAGCGATTGCACGTCCGCGGCGACCTGAGTCTGGTCGAGCCGGAACAGCGGCTGGCCCTGTTTTACCCGCTGGCCTTCGCTCACCAGTATCTGGCTGACCACGCCGTTGCTCATCGACTGCACGGCCTTGCGCTTGCCCGAGACCACCACTGTGCCCTGTACCGGTATGCCCTGGTCGAGGGGGGCCAGGCTGGCCCAGGTGAAGAAACTGCCAGCGCCGACAATCGCCAGTATCCAGCCCAGGCGAGCGAAGTAACGCGCGTCGCGTTCAGGCTGTCCAGCCAGGTGGTCGTGCTCCATCGTCGCTTCGTTTTGAGGGTTTACCTGGCTACGGCTCATACGCCCGAACTCCTTGTCGCGGGCTGAGACTGCCAGCTCATGCTGAGCCCGCCCGGCGCTTGCGCGGTTTTTTCATGTTGTGCTTGCTGAGCCCCCGAGAGTGCCTTGAGCACGTCCTGGCTCGAACCAAACGCCTGCAAGCGCCCGTCGTTGAGCACCAGCAACTTGTCGGCCTGGGCCAACGCGCAAGAACGATGGGTCACCAGGATCACACTGGTGCCCTGGGCCTTCATTTGCACAATCGCGCTGGCCAACGCCGCTTCACCCACGGTGTCGAGGTTGGAGTTCGGCTCATCCAGCACCACCAGGCGCGGCTGGCCGTACAGCGCACGGGCCAGGGCCACCCGTTGTTTCTGCCCGCCGGAAAGGCCGCTGCCGTCTTCGCCGAGCGTGGTGTCGTACCCCTGCGGCAGGCGCAGGATCAGTTCATGCACCCCGGCCTGCTGTGCGGCGGCCACGACGCTATGTGGATCGGCCTCGCGGAAACGCGCGATGTTTTGCGCGATGCTGCCGCTGAACAACTCGATGTCCTGCGGCAGGTAACCGATGTAAGGCCCGAGGTCGTCGCGGTTCCAGCGATGGATGTCCGCACCGTCGAGCCGCACAGTACCGCCGAGCGTCGGCCAGACACCCACCAGTACCCGTGCCAGTGTCGATTTACCGGAACCGGAAGCACCGAGCACGCCCATTACCTCACCCGCAGCGAGGCTGAAACTGACCAGGTGCAGGGTCGCCGCCCGTTGCCCCGGAGGCGCCGCGCTGACCTGCTCAAAAGTGATCTGGCCCTTCGGCGCCGGCAGCGCCATGGCCTCGTCGCCCGACGGGAAGGCTTGCAGCAAGGCGTCGAGACGGCGGTAAGCCAGCTTGGCGCCGCTCCACTGCTTCCATACGGCGATCAACTGATCGATAGGACTCAACACACGGCCCATCAGGATCGAACCGGCAATCATCATTCCGGCGGTCATGTCACCCTTGATCACCAGCAACGCGCCAAGGCCCAGCACCAACGATTGCAGGCACAGGCGCAGGGTTTTGCTCAAGGAACTGATGACGGCGCCCGTGTCGCTGGCCTGGTTTTGCAGGCCGAGGAACCGTGAATGCACCTGGAACCAGCGATTGCGCAACGCCCCCAGCATACCCATGGCCTGAATGGTTTCGGCGTTATGCAAATGGCTGGTGGCCAATTGGCTGGATCGCTGGGAACACGCGGCGGCTTCACCCAGCGGTTTTTTGGTCATGGACTCATTAAGCCAGGCCAGCGCAATCAGTAACAAAGCCCCCGCCGTGGCAAAAACGCCGAGCCAGATGTTGAACAGATAAATCACCAACAGGTACACCGGGAACCACGGCGCATCGAAAAACGCGAACAACGCAGGGCCGGTGACGAACTGGCGAATATGTGTCAGATCCCCCAGCGCCTGTCCCGCATTGCCTTCGCCTTTGAACAGGTTGCGCTCGAACGCCGCCCGATAGACCCGCAGATTGAACCGTCGCTCCAACTGACTGCCGATACGGATAACGATGAAACTGCGGACAGCTTCCAGCAAACCGATAAAGGCAAAGAACCCGACAATCATCAGCGACAACATGACCAGTGTTGTTTCATTCTGCGAAGACAGTACCCGGTCATAGACTTGCAGCATGTAGATAGAGGGCGCCAACATCAGAATATTGATCAGGGCGGTAAAACAACCGACGCTGATCAAGATGCTCTTATAGTCCCCCAGTGCCTTGATTAATGGTGCGGTGGCTGGGGCCTTCGCCATCTTCATTGGTTATTCCTGAGCTGATATTTATCGCCACGCGTGGGCGAGGTTCCAGTTAACTGTCCACACACGGTCGAGACATTGTTTGCCCGTTATCGTTTACAAATAACGAACAATGTTTTGTGATCGATAAAGTGCCGGGGGATTGCGCTGACTGCTTTTGCGGCTATCGCGTCGACCGCTTGAGGGTAATGGTCTGCCCCGACTGCAAAGTGCCTTGATAAAGCCCTTCGAACTGGCGGCTGAAGAACAGGATTTTTGAGCCTTCCCTGCCGGTGATTGCAATGCCGTCCGGTTCAGGAAACCAGCCGATTGCCTGCTCCCCAAGCCAGGCGGTAAAGCAGTCCGCGCCGGCGCCCAGGGTCTGGTTTGGCTGAAGCTCGATCAAGCAATCATTCGACGCAACGAACGGTGATTTGTCCGTGTCTTGTGCGGCATTCAACGTGGCCAGCCAATTGCCAGCCAACTCCGACGGATCCGCCAGTTTCAGACTGCTTGCCATGGTTGCATCTCCAGTAGAAATCATCAGCGCTGCCAGAAGCCACGCGCTTGCCTTGCGGGAAAAGACGCTGTGCGTCATAGGTTTTTGTACTCCGGGCCGCAACCCTGCTTACGGTAAGAGAGCGGCGCATCGAGCGCCGCCCTCCTTGTTCACCTCACATCAAGCCACGATGTCCGAGTACGCCGCCTGGCCCACGGTACTGACCAGGAAATCAGCCACGCCATGCCCGGAGAAGTCGACCGACAACAAACTGTTGCCGCCCGAGGTGCTGAGCACCGCATCGCCCACCGCCCCGGTGAAGGCGCTGACAAAGTGCAGGCCCGCGCCGCTGGTGATGCCGGTCAGGTCGATCTTGTCCAGACCGCTGACAAAGTCGAGGATCTGGTCGACCGTACCAGGCCTGGAGTCACTGCTGGCCGCAAACACGAAGGTGTCCGAACCTGCGCCGCCCCACAGTTTGTCCGCGCCGCCAGCGCCGTAAAGGATGTCGTTGCCGGCACCGCCTTTGAGCTCGTTGGACACGTTGTTACCGATCAGCAAGTCGTTGCCCGAACCGCCAATGGCGTTCTCGACGGTGACACCCTTGGCGATGGAGACGTTACCCACCAGGCCGCCGACGTCCGAGAACGACGTTTCATTGAGGTTGATCTTCTGGTTCTGGGTAAACCCGGAAAAGTCCAGGGTGTCCTTGCCGCCTGCATCCCAGACCGAAAACACCACCTTGTCCGCCGACGAAGACGCGCCAAGGAAGTCGCGACCGGCGTTGGAGTTGAAACCGTAGGTAGTGTCGCCGGTGCGAGTGGTGGTGTTGGCACCGTAGAGCTGCTGGATGGCAGCGATATCGTCAATCAGCGGGCCGGACGCGTAGGCTTCGACGCCGCCCTTGCTGAAGTTCTGACTGGTGTTGCTTTCACTCCAGTAGCTCATGACGCTGTAGCCGCGGGTGTCTTGCCCGTAGGACGCGTCATTGTAGGTCGGTGCACCCTCGCCGGCGTTGTAGTCGCCGGGGTGGGCCAGGCCCAGGGAGTGGCCGATTTCGTGGGTCAGGGTTTGCCGGCCATAGTTGTTCAGGTCCGGGGTCTTGTTGGGCGTGTAACTGTTGTTGATCAGGTACCAGGAAGTCCCGTCGTAACCGGCCCCGGTACCAGGCAGGTAGGCAAACGCAGCCGCGCCGTCCTGACCGCCGCTGTAGTTGCCGAAGGTCATGTGGCCATCGCCGCCGCTGGCCTTATCTGTGAAGGTAACATTGGCCACGTCGGCCCAGGATTGCATGGCAAGCACGGCCTGGGCTTTCTGCTGCGCGCTGAACTGACTGAACCCGGTAATCCCGTGTTTGTACATCGTGCTGGACGATGCCGAAGTCAGGAAGGTATAGGTCAGCTCTATTTTGCCGCTACCATCCTTGTCCTGGTAAGCAGCGCCGTCGCGCAGCAATTGGTTGGCTGCCTGATCGACGGAGAACGACGGTTTGCCATTGACCGTGAGGTTGCCGCCCCGATCATACTGCTGGCTGAAACTATTGATCTGATTAAATGCAGAACTGCTTGCCGCCAATGCTGACAGTGGCAACAGCACCTGTTCGGCGGAATCAATAGCGTGATCTTTTACTTTCGACATAAACACACTTCCTTGTTTAGCTATGGAACAGTTTTTTGTCAGATAGCGACGATCCCTGGCGAGATCGTCCTATCACTCGCCCATTGAAGGCGTAGGAAAACTGACACAATTAGAAATCAAACGTCCACTACTTTTTTGACGTCAAATTTGTGCATTCAGGAATGTGCCCGTAAACAGTGGGTTTACTGAGAAAGTATCGAGTTGAAAAATATTAGACGGGAGTTATTGTCGGACAATCGACAATTTAATTATTAAATATAGGTAAGTTTCCGGGCACTCGAATCGTCCGACTATTTATGTTTAATCCGTTAAACATTCCAATGAGGTGATCACCTCTGAATACCGGGTTATCGTTCTTCGCGAGCAGGCAACGAATGACCATCAGGCAATAACCATTTCAGCTCCGCAAAGGCTGCACAACCGGCGTTGTCGCCCCACTGGAACCCTCCCCGGTGTGGCAGGTTTTGCACACTGCCTTAAACTGCGATACAGCCCATGAACGAATGACGGTGCAAGGGTTCGATGGATTGCCTTACACCACGGGCCTCACGAAATGATCCGGGTGAAGCCGACATGAAAATGGTCACGCCACTTCTGGTCTCTGTGCTCGCCGTCAGCGCGTGCGTGACGGCGAGCCTGTGTGACGCCGCCACAAAGACAAAGGCCAAGCCAAAGCCCTTGCCAACGTACAAAACCAGTTTCGATTGCGCCAACCCCCAGGCATCCGCCGAAAAACTTGTCTGTCACGACGCGCAACTGGCGCGCATGGACCTGGAACTCGATCGTCTTTATCTCCTGGCGCTCACCGATGACCATTCAGTGCCGCGCCCGGATAAAGTCGAGATTGATCAGCGGTTCTGGATGGAGTCCCGTAACCAGTGTGGTGGCGGGACTCAAGCCAAGGCGTGCGTCATCCGAAGTTATGCCGAGCGTGCGTTCCAGCTGCGCCAGGGCTCGGCCATTGCGAGAACCAAGGACCCAAGCAGGCTCACGGAAGGCCCGGTGGCTTATCGTTGCGCAGGGTTTAACGCATTGGTTGCTGCGACCTTCTTTACGGTCGAACCGGGCGTTGTGTTCCTGAAATGGGCGAACACCTCCATCACCCTGAACCAGGTGCCGAGCCATTCCGGAACCCAGTACACGGGCAAGGATTACAAAGGCAACTACAGCTTCTGGCAAATCGACAATGACGTGTTTTTGCAGATTCCCGGCTCAGGCCAGATGAGTTGTGCAGCCGAGCCGGTCAGTTGATGACGATGGCATCGGGACGTCCGGTCCCGATGTCCGCTCAACGCTTCAGCTGCCGGTACGGATCTTGTTCCAGACCCGGGTACGCACCCGGTCGATGTTCAGTGGCATCGCTTCCAGCGCAAACAGCTTGCCCATCATTTCAGGACTTGGGTAAACCTTGGTGTCGTTCTTGATCGCAGGGTCGATCAGGCTGTCGGCTTTCTCGTTGCCATTGGCGTAATGCACGTAGTTGCTGACGCTGGCCATGACGTCCGGGCGCAGCAGGTAGTCCATGAAGGCGTAGCCAGCCTTGTCGTCCGGGGCGTCGGCCGGCATCGCGACCATATCGAACCAGATCGCTGCGCCTTCCTTGGGAATCGAGTAGCCGATGTCGATTCCATTGTTGGCTTCCCTGGCGCGGTTTTCCGCTTGCAGGATGTCGCCGGAGAAACCGACCGCGACGCAGATGTCGCCATTGGCCAGGTCACTGGTGTACTTGGACGAGTGGAAATAGCTGACATATGGCCGCACTTTCATCAGCAGCGCTTCGGCCTTTTTGTAGTCTTCCGGGTTCTTGCTGTGATGCGGCAAACCGAGGTAGTTCAACGCGGCCGGCAGCAGTTCGGGGCCGTTGTCGAGGATGGCCACGCCGCACTTCTGCAACTTCTGCATGTTCTCGGGCTTGAAGATCAGGTCCCAGGAATCCACCGGGGCGTTGTCGCCCAGCACCGCTTTGACCTTGGCAATGTTGTAGCCGATGCCGGTGCTGCCCCACAGATACGGGAAGCCGTGCTCGTTGCCCGGGTCGTTGGTCTGCAATGCCTTGAGCAATACCGGGTTGAGGTTCTTCCAGTTCGGCAACTGACTCTTGTCGAGCTTCTTCAGTGCGCCGCCTTCAATCTGCCGGGCCATGAAGTGGTTGGACGGAAACACCACGTCGTAACCGGATTTACCGGTCATCAGCTTGCCATCGAGGGTTTCGTTGCTGTCGTAGACGTCGTAGGTGAAGCCGATGCCGGTTTCTTTCTGGAAATTTTTCGTGGTGTCTGGCGCGATGTAATCCGACCAGTTGTAGATTTTGACGGTTTCGGCGGCCTGGCTGATGGATGCAACCAGCATCAGCGGAGCCAGAGTCAGGGTCTTTCGGATCATGAGTCGATTCCTGTAGAGGTTGTTGTTATTGGCAGGCAATCAAAAGATCAGCTTTCAAATTTCAAAAGCATTCAAAAAATCAAAACGTAGGTCTTGCGCACGGTTTCCTGGATGTCCCAGATACCGAGGCTATTGGCTGGCAGCATCAGCGCGTCGCCGGCCTCGATGTGCATCGGTTCGCCGCCGTCGGGTGTGAAGGTGCAGCGGCCCTGGATGAAGTGACAAAATTCCTGGGCGACGATCTGCCGCCGCCAGCGCCCGGGCGTGCATTCCCAGACACCGGTCTCGACGCCGTCGTCGCGTTCGACGCTGATGGTCGAAGCCACGGCCACGGGAGTCCCCAGGGGCACGGCGACCGGGTTGGACTCTTGCAGTTTCAGGGTTGCGGTGTTCTTGAATTGTGTGATGCTCATGGGAATACCTGTCGATGTGGCCTGTAGATGAAGAGCGCGCCGCTCAGTGCATGAAACCTTCCATGAAACCGGCAACCCCGCTGGCCAGCTTGCGCCGCCAGGGTGCAGTGGCCGGGTTGGCCAGGGTCTGGTCCTCATGGACAAAGCTGCGGATGATTGCGTTGTAGCCAAGCCAGCGGATGGGTTCCGGCTCCCAGGCCCTGAGCGCGTCCAGGCCTCGCTGCGGGATGACCCACGGTTGGCGTACCAGATCGGTGTCGCGCCCCAGGATCAGGTCGGCCAGCGTCCGTCCTCCCAGGTTGCTGGCGCCGACGCCCTCCCCGCCATAGCCGCCCGACAAGGCGATGCCGTTGACCCGGTCGCAGAGCATGTGCGGCTTGAAGTGCCGGGACATGCCCAGGTTGCCGCCCCAGGAATGGGTGATCTGCACGTTCTTCAACTGCGGGAACAACTCGCCGAACAGATAGCGCCGCAGCTCTTTTTCATCCGTGGTCAGGTCGAAGTCGTGGCGCAGCTTGCCGGCGAACTGATAGCCGCCCCGGGCGCCAAAGATCAAACGGTTGTCAGCGGTACGCTGGCCATAGGTGACCTGGCGACTGGCCTCGCTGAACGCCTGGCCGCGGTTCAGGCCGATTTCGTCCCAGGTGGCCGCAGACAACGGCTCGGTCGCGACAATCAGGCTCTGCACCGGCATCTGATAACGCCCCAATGGCGGCAAGGTGACGGAGTAGCCTTCTACCGCCGGCACTATCCAGCGGCTGCGCACCGAGGCTTTCGCCGTGCGCAGGCTACCGGACTGCCAATGGGTGACCGGGCTGTTTTCGTAAATGTTGACCCCCAGCCGCTCAACGGCCCGGGCCAACCCGCGAACCAGCCTGGCCGGGTGGATGGTCGCAACGTGCGGTGCGTAGATACCGCCATAGGGTTTGGCGACGCGGATCTGTTGCGCCAGTTGTTCCGGGCTCAGCCAGCGATAGTGGCTGTCGTCGAGGCCCTGGCGGTGAAGATCGTCCAGGTAGCGGCGAAGGCTAGCCTCCTGCTCCGGATAGCGCGCCGCGCAATACAGCACCCCGCCTTTACGGTAATCGCAGTCGATGCCCTCGCGTTTGAGGACAATCTCCACTTCATCCGGAATGCTGTGCAGCAAATCGTAGGAAGCGCGGCGCTCTTCGACCGCAAGATCGGCCAGCAGGCGATCTTCACCCAGCAAATTGCCCATCAGCCAGCCGCCATTGCGCCCCGACGCGCCGAAACCGGCGGTTTGCGCTTCGACGATGGCAATGTTCAGTTCAGGTTTCTGCCGCTTGAGGTAGTACGCAGTCCAGAGGCCGGTGTAGCCCGCGCCGATGATTGCCACATCCACATCCAGATCCCGCTCCAGCGCCGGACGCGCCAATAGCGGCTCGTCGAGCTGGTCCATCCACAAACTGATAGTGCGCCACGCCGGCATGCAAGACTCCGCCACTCAAACTTCGATGACGTCGATCCTAGTGCGTGGGCTCAGGGGCTGTCTTGCGCGCGTGCACGCAAAGAAATTTGTTTGACGTAGGCCTTGGGTGACTGGCCGGTGTGCTGGCGGAAACAGCTGTAGAACGCCGACAGCGAATTGAATCCGGCGGCGAAGGCCAGTTCATCGATACGCAATGGCGGTGTGGCGGCATCCAGCGCTGCAAGCAAATGTTGCAGGCGCGCCTGGTTGACGTAGCGATAGAAACTCTGGCCCAGCACCTGATTCAACAGATAGGAAATCTGATTGCGGCTGTACCCACACTCCTTCGCCACCCGTTGCAGATCGAGCTCCGGGTCAAGGTACGGCTGTTGACCCTGGAAATACTGCTGCAGGTCATCGGCCATGAAGCTCAATTGGCGAGGCGACAGGCCGAGTCGGCTGACCGCCGGACGCTGGTTGCCGGAAGTCTTGCTGCCCGGTTGCTCGTGCACCAGTGAAGCATATTCATTGACCCGCCAGATCAGCCCGTCCTTGACGGTGATCGCTTCGCTGGCGCGGAACGACACCAGGCCTTCACCACCGCGCAAGGTGATTCGGTATTGAATGAACGCGGTATTGCCGTCCAGACGAATGCGGTCGGAGTGCTCCAGTGCTTCATCCGGATCCCGGGGCATGCTGCTGCGCACGTATTCGCGCAGTTCGGCCAGGCCCATGACCCGGTTCTGGAAAAAGTCGTTGTACTGGACTTCGGGGTGATAAAGCGCCATGACGCCGTCCAGATCCCGGTGCTTCCAGCGCAAGTGATAGCGCATGACCGTCTCGCCCGTGGCCTGGGTCTGCAACGGGCCATCATCATCGGCGTGCATGGAAAATCTCGACGGGAAAAAACCGAGCTTGCCCAACTTCCGCTTTGCCTTCAACGACTAAACGGATTATGGCGGGCAACCGGAAATGGCCGATAACAGTGAGCTGAATCAAAACAATGGCGGCAATCGCCAAACGACCTGAAAAATCCACATTTTTTTCACAGCCGGATGCTACTTTTAAAAACTGTCACTGGTTGAACCAATGAAGGTTCTCCCTCCTACCATGAGCTAAGGGAAGCGCTCGAAAATGAAGGCGGGCAACACATGAATAGAGGGTTCAGTAAGGTCACGTTTCCAAACGCCTGCCAGCTGATGCGCTGGCATTTTCATCCCATGGGTTTCGAGGCGAGCATGGACGCGCCGGGCAGCATGATTGCCCGTCTTTTTGACCGTGCCACAGGCGAGACCATGATCGCCATTGCCGGGATTCCTTGCGCCACCGTCATGAATGCCGCGGATGTAGAACGAATAATCGAAGCAGTAGAGGATGAGCTTGAAACCTTCACCCCACCGCAGGCCCTCAGGAGTTACGCCTGAAGGCTGAACGACTCAAAATAGCCCACATATCGTGGGCTTTTTTGTGGACTTTCACTGCATTGAAAGTCACTTCATTTTCAGCGGGATCACGGTCCCTTGTAGGAGCCGGCTTGCTGGCGATGGTCGTTAACGAGAACGCGTGTGAACTGGATAAACGCGGCGCACTTGAGTCCATCGCCGGCAAGCCGGCTCCTACAGGGTCTCGATTCAGGCGGTGATTTGGCTTTTACGCTGGTCGGCAAAAAACGCTTTGCCCTTGCCGATCCGGTCGGATGCCTTGGGCAGGTTCGCGGCCTGGGAGTCCTGCGCATCGACGTACCAGTAGCAATGGCTGACAGCGCGGGTGATACCCACATACGCCAGCCGCAGGATCTCGTCCTTCTGGGCGTTGTCATAGGGTTCGCTGTCACCGGCCTTGCCCAGGCCCGCCATCCGGTACACCTGATTCTTGTAAGGCGAACTGGTGAGGTGCTGGCAGTCGCCGAGCAAAAACACCGCATCGGCCTGGAGGCCCTTGGCGCTGTGATACGTCAGTTGCTTGAGCCTGCGCGCCTCATGCGGCAACCTCGAATCAACATTAACTACAGACTGAATATGCTCTTCTATCAATAACTTATCGCTGCTTTTTCGATAAAGCATCAAGGTTGAATCGCCCTTTCGATAATGCTCCATCAGGCGTTGGGCCATGCCTTGGTCATCGCGATCGAGGACGTTCACTGGCAACAAGGCCTTGGGTTCACCGCTGGCCTTGGCTTTCTTGCCGGCAATCGCCGGTGCCGCGCGCACGATGTGCTCGGCGGCATCAATGATGTGCTGATGGCTGCGATAGTTGTCGCTGAGCATGACCTTGGTGGTACTTGGCGACGGGAACTCCTTGTTGAACTCCATGAAGTAGGTCGGCGAACTGCCGCGCCAACCGTAGATGGACTGCCAGTCATCGCCCACACAGAGCAGCGAGGAACGCTGGGCTGCGCGTCCGACGTGCATGGCCGGTCCGCGACTGCGGATCTCTGCCAGGCTGGCCCTGATCCAGGAGACGATCTGCGGCGAGACGTCCTGAAATTCGTCGATCATCAGGTGTGACAACGGTCGCAGCAGCTCATCGCCGAGCAGTTTGAGATTCTCCGGCGAATGCTCGCTGAACAGGGCAAACATCCGGTTGTAGGTCATGATCGGCGGTTTCTGATCAAGCAAATGATCTTCCAGCGCTCGCCAGTAAAGGCTCAATGCCTCGAAGAAGAACCGGTCGGGATCGTCCTTGGCGAAACTCATCCGGGCCACGGCGTCCGGCACATCCAGCCCGAGGTTCTCGATGAACCCGGCGGCAGCGACAAAGCAATCCAGCAGCGGTGCAGAGGCGAGCTCGCCCTTGACCTTGTAATCGAAGCCCGGTCCGGCGCTGGCATCGCCGGCAAGCGAGGCTAAAACACGTTTTGACGATTCGTAACTATCTAGCCATATCAATGGCTTACGACAGAAAGCTTGAAACAGGGTGCGCTTTACTGCCCACTCTGCGCGCACCGACAGCTTGGCGTTTGGTCGCGTGACCTGCGGGTTTTCCCGAGGATCGAACCCCAGTACAACCCACGCATCCAGAGTCGGGATGTAGCCGTGACAATGGAATTTTGAACCGTTGATATCGAACGACTGACGTTTCGGTTCGATCCCCTTGATGGGCCAGGCACCGGCGCGAAACCACAGGTCTTCAATGGCGTCGCACAGTTCTTCATCGCGCTTGGCCGCCAGTTCGGTGACGCCCATGCGTTTCTGCACATCCGGGTGATCGCGCTCCAGCTCCCTGAGTTGCAAGGCATGCCGGGACAAGGGTTTGATCAACTCGCGAAAACGTTCATTGTCACTGTGCAGGCGGTGATAGCAGGCGTTGAGCTGTTGGCGTTGAGCGTCGTTGATGCGCAAATCGAATGGATTGCTGTCGACCTCCTCGTCCCCCTGCGCTGCCCGCAGGCTGAGGTTTTCGAAGGCCTGCAAACGCTCGAAACCCGGAAGACTGCGCACCATCGGCAGGATCCGAGAGTGGAAGGTGCGCACCAGATCCCGCGCCTCCTTGAAACTGATCGCTCGTCCCCAGAGCGCAAACAGTTCGATCAGCTTGTTGATGAAGTCCTTGCGCGACTCACGGGTGAAGGTCACCACCGTCATCGAGCTCAGCTCGAAGCCAAGATAATGGGTCAGCAGCAGGATACGCAGCACCAGCGTGGTCGACTTGCCTGCGCCGGCACCCGCGATCACCGAAGTGGACGGCGTGTCGCTGAAGATCATTTTCCACTGTGCAGTGCTGGGTTGGGCATGGGCTGGCAACAACCGGGCGACATCAGCCTTCATGCGCTTCTTCAACTCGGCGCTCAACGGCAGGCGCCAATCGTCGAACAACAGGTCGTCGACATTCGGTGGTCGGTGTTCAGTGCAGCGCGAGTCGCGGATCAGCAGGACCTGTCGACCCTCCTCCAGCCCTTCGAGCTTGCCTTCCTTATAGCCGTAATCGACCCCGGCACTGTGACCGCTGCGAAAACCGTCGGCCTGGCCATGCAACCACGACGCCCGATGCTGTGCGTGCAGGCGGGTCAGGCTGTAACCGAAGAATCGGGCGAGCAATCGCTTGATCAGCGGCATCTCGGCCAAGGGGCGAAGTTCGGGCGGGAGATCGGGGGTGTGTTGCGGCACGCGGACTGACTCCAGGGTGTGAGGCTGTTGAGCGCTATGGTGTCTGCATTTGCCGTTGAGTTCTAGTCAATTGCTTATGACTCATTGGCTTATGCGATGAAGTGAAGGTTGGATGAGAAACTTTCGAGGTTATTTCATATCAATCCATTCGATGGGAATGCAGCATTTTTTACGCTTTTTATCGATTGTTGGCTGTTGGATGATGGCTGTCATCACTCACCGGTCTCGCTTCATGGCCCAGGCGCCTCGCACCATGACGAACCTTTTCTGGAGACGATCATGCTTGAACTCAGACCTTTCAACTCGCTCGGCGGTGCTCACCACGGCTGGTTGGATGCTCACCACCATTTTTCGTTCGCCGAATACTACGATCCCAAGCGCATGAACTGGGGCAACCTGCGGGTCTGGAATGATGACGTGATCGCTCCCGGCACCGGTTTCCCGCAACACCCGCACCGTGACATGGAAATCATCACCTATGTCCGCGAAGGCGCAATCACCCACCAGGACAACCTGGGCAACAAGGGCCGTACCGAAGCGGGTGACGTCCAGGTCATGAGCGCCGGTACCGGGATTGCCCACAGCGAGTACAACCTGGAAGCGACGCCGACCACGATTTTCCAGATCTGGATTATCCCGAATGAGTCCGGTCTGGCGCCTTCCTGGGGCGCCAAACCGTTCCCGAAAGGCAACCGCGAAGGTTTTGTCACCCTGGCCAGCGGCAAGGAAGGCGACGATCAAAGCCTGCGTATTCGCGCCGATGCCCGGCTGGTAGCGGCCAACCTGAAGGCCGGCGAAAACGCCGAGTACCACTTGGACAACAGTCGTCGCGCCTACCTGGTACCGGCCACGGGTGTCATTGAGGTCAATGGCTTGCGTGCACAAGCTCGAGACGGTGTAGCCGTTGCCGACGAGCCTGTGTTGCGGGTGACTGCCATCGAGGACAGCGAGATCGTTCTGGTGGACCTGGCTTGACCTGCTGAACGCAACAAAAAAGGGGCGCATCGAATGCGCCCCTTTTTTGTGCCCGAACCACCACCCCTTGTAGGAGCGAGCCTGCTTGCGATGGAGTGTCAGTCGACGCCCATGCAGCTGACACACCTTCGCGAGTAAGCCCGCCCCCACAGGGGTATGTAGTTATTTCGCGGAAATGGCACCATCCACCAGCGTTTGCGCCTCTGCCACCAGTTGCTTGAGGTGGTCGTCGCTGACAAAGCTTTCGGCGTAGATCTTGTAGATGTCTTCCGTGCCCGACGGACGCGCAGCGAACCAGCCGTTTTCGGTCATGACCTTGAGGCCGCCAATGGCCTGGTCATTGCCCGGTGCATGGCTGAGGATGCTCTGGATCGGTTCGCCGGCCAATTGGGTCGAGGTGACCTGTTGCGGCGACAGCTTGCTCAACAGCGATTTCTGCTCCGGGTTGGCCTTGGCGTCGACCCGCACCGAGAACGGCTGACCCAATTCATCGGTCAAGGCACGATACGCCTGGCTCGGGTCGCGACCTGTCCGGGCAGTCATCTCGGCAGCCAGCAAGGCCGGGATCAAACCGTCCTTGTCAGTGCACCAGACGCTCCCGTCCTTGCGCAGGAACGAGGCTCCGGCGCTTTCTTCGCCGCCAAAACCCAGGGAACCATCGAACAGGCCATCGGCAAACCATTTGAAGCCAACCGGCACTTCGTACAGGCGGCGACCCAGGCGCCTGGCCACGCGATCGATCAAACCGCTGCTGACCACGGTTTTACCCACGGCAGCATCGGCGCGCCATTGCGGACGATTCTGGAACAGGTAGTCGATGGCAACGGCGAGGTAGTTGTTCGGCGCCAGCAAACCACCGGACGGCGTGACGATGCCATGGCGGTCGTGGTCCGGATCACAGGCAAACGCCACGTCGAAGCGTTCTTTCAGGCCAATCAGGCCTTGCATGGCGTGGCTGGACGATGGGTCCATGCGGATCTGGCCGTCCCAGTCGACGGTCATGAAGCGGAAGGTCGAATCGACCTCTTTGTTCACCACATCCAGGTCCAGACGGTAATGCTCGGCAATCGCCGACCAGTAGCGCACCCCCGCTCCACCCAGCGGATCGACACCCAGGCGCAGCTTGGCATCGCGGATGGCGTCGAAGTCGATCACGTTGATCAGGTCGGCGACATAGGTGTTGAGGTAGTCGTGACGATGGGTGGTGCTGGCCTTCAGTGCCTGCTCGTAGCTGATGCGTTTGACGCCGGCGAGCTTGTTGGCCAGCAGTTCGTTGGCCTTGGCTTCGATCCACTTGGTGATGTGGGTATCGGCCGGGCCGCCGTTGGTTGGGTTGTACTTGTAGCCACCGCTTTGCGGTGGGTTGTGGGACGGCGTGATGACAATGCCGTCCGCCAGGCCGGTGGTGCGACCACGGTTGTAGCAGAGAATCGCATGGGAAATGGCTGGCGTCGGCGTGTACTCGTCGCCAGCGGCGATCATTACGGTCACGCCGTTGGCCGCCAGTACTTCGAGGGCGCTGGCGCCGGCCGGCGTGGACAGCGCATGGGTGTCGATACCGACAAACAGCGGGCCATCGATGCCTTGAGCTTGGCGATACAGGCAGATTGCCTGGCTGATTGCCAGCACGTGCCATTCGTTGAAACTCAAGTCGAACGAGCTGCCGCGGTGCCCGGATGTGCCAAAGGCAACGCGCTGGGTCGAAATCGACGCATCAGGCTGGCCGGTGTAATAGGCCGTTACCAGTCGCGGGATGTCGACCAACAATTCTGCCGGTGCCGGTTTACCCGCAAAAGGACTGAGTGTCATGCAAAACCTCTGGAATAGAGTGGTTCAGGGATTGGGTCGCAGTTTACTGGCAGTTTGACCGCAACGCGATGGGATCGATCCTACAGAGTGAAGGATGTTATTTCTTGTCTCACTCGATCGATTCCAGACGCAGCGCATCCCCCAACAAGCCCAGTGCGGCCGGCAGGTTGTGATCGCCGCCGAACGTATGACTCAAGCGCAAATGCTGCCCGTGCAGACCGTGGAGGCTGAACAGTTCGCCCGGTGCGATGACCACTTGATGCGCCAGCAGGCGCTGGAACACTCGCCGTACATTGACCCGACGCAACGAGCGCACCCAGATCGTTGCACCGCCTTGCGGCTCGACGAAATGCAAGGCATCAGCCAGGCGCTCCTGCAACAACAGGGTCATTTGACTCTTGCGTTCCTTGAGTAGCCGCCGCAGCACCAGCAGGTGCTGATCGATGCGACCGCTGCTGTACAAACGGGCGATGGCTTTCTGGCGAATCGGCGAGAGACGAAAGGAACGCAGCAGAAAGTGCCGTTGCAGCTCAGCGCTCAAATGCCTTGAAAGCAGGTAACCGAAGGGCGCTTCCGCACCGATGGTTTTCTCGAACGTGGAAAACACCATCAGCCGCTCAGGGTCCAGCAAGTCGCGAAAACGCACACCGCCCAGGTCGAACCCGAGTTCGCCATAACAGTCGTTTTCCAGAACCCAACTGTCATGCGCGGCCAAAAGCCGGGCAATGTCTTGTCTGTTTTCGTCAGACGCCTGGCTGCCACGGGGCATGTTCAGGGCCGATGACAGCATCACCAGCCGCACAGGTTCGGTAGCCAGCAGCATTTTGAGTCGTTCCGGATCGAGGCAGCCATCGGCTTGCACGGGCAACTCGATCACCCGCACGCAGGCGGCTTGAAACAAACGCAGGATCGTCCAGTCGCACGGCGATTCGACCACTACGGTGGCATCTTTCAAGCCCAGCACGGCGATCAGGATTTCCATTACACCGCGAAGGTCGGCGCCGACGTACACATCATCGGCGTGCCAGTAACGCATGGGAGACGTGGTGTAGCGTGCCGCCAGGGCGGTGCGCAATTCAAGCTCGCCGCAGGGTTGCGAAGGCGACTGCGGTTGCCGGGGATACTGGCGCAGCAACTCTCGCTCCAGCAGCAACAAAGGACTGTCGAGCGGCTGCAACAACGCCGGTTCATCGGCGCTCAGGACCAGCATCCCCGGGCGCCTGGCGTTGACATAGACGGCTTCCAGCAGGTCGCTGCCGCTGTCCTGCAGGTTGATTGAGGACACTGGCAACGCGTAGTAGCCGGACTTGGCCACCGAATAGACGCGTCCTTCTTTCTCCAGCAGCGAATAGGCGTACTGGATGGTCGAGATCGACACATTGAGGCGCTCCGCGAGATGCCGCAGCGACGGCAGGCGGATGGGTGTATCCCCTTCCGACTCGTTGATCAGGCTGGCCAGGTATCGATAAACCGCCTGATAGGCAAAATCCGTTTCTCGTGGACCTTTCATCGTTGAAGGCCGACCGCAGTGGCTGAAAATCCGCCCACGTTCAGTGACCCGCTGACCATTCATCCACCAACGTGAGATCAGCGCCAGGATCGTCCGCAGTATTTTGCAATGCAGCCCTCTGGCTGGGTGTTTGAGGTGCTCCGCTTGCGCTTGCGGGCGACCCCTCCATGCGATAAAGCTGGCCAATCAGGCTGACGGGCAATCCGCTCACATCAATCATCCATTGCATGATCTGTTCGGCGACCGGATGCCCCTGCATGGCCCGGTGCAACTCGGGCATGGCCACCAGCATGCCCGGATGGCACTGACGCAGAAAACGCTTGAGCCCCGCACCTTTTTCGACAAAAGGCGCAAAAAGCAGGCACACCAGTTGTGTTTCGCTCAAGCCCAGGTTCTTTTGCGCCTCGGCCGCCGCTCGGGCGCGCCGCTCGCTCATTGTCGCCGGGTTGCCGAACACCTCGATGGCCTGCTCGCACAAACGTTCAGGCAAGCGCTTGCGGCGCATCATCACCAAGGCGTGTTGCAGGTATTGCGCAACGCCGGACTCGTAACTGCGCCCCTGAACGAAGCTTGCCTGCAACCCCCGGACGTGCGCCGAGATCGAAGGGCTGACGAATTCGTTGTCGCTGATCTGCGCGAACATTTCGTCAGGCTGGAACCCGAGAAATTCAGTCAGCAATGGCCAGCGCTCTTCCAGGTTACTGACCAGCAGGTCGTGAATGTCGATGCAAGCCGTACGACGACAGGTCTCAAAGCGCTCTTGCGGACGCCATGGGACCTGGCCGTAATCCACGTAGAACGCCTGATAACAGTCGCTGCCCAGCTCGTCGAGCAATGCGAACAACCCCGCATAACCAGCCTCGCCCGCGTGCGAAGGCTTGAGCCCGGCCTTGATGGCGGCACGCTTCAAACCGTCGATGAACTGTTTCTGCTGACGCGGCGTGTCACTGATGAGCAATGCATCGACACCACCGTCCCAGCGGGCGATTTGTCCGTAGAACTCCCCCGTGGCCAGATAACCGTCATCCCATAGGTCGAACCCTCCACGCCATTCCCGTCGATGGCCGATCAACAGCTGGTTCAGGCGGCTGGACTCGCGAGCGGCGTCGGAGATCGGCGTCAGGTGGTTGAACGGCAAGACTTCGCGATCATCGACCATCAACACCTCGACCCGGGGATCGTCATAGACAAACAATGCGCTGTTGGTCCGGTGCATGTTTTCCTCGGCTGCGCAGCTTGTTCCGTTCAACCGCAACGAGGCGATGCGCAACTGGAATGTCGCTGGCGCCCGCGTGGCAATGGTCAACTGCGCAGCACGCAACAGTGCCAGGGTGTAGCAGTTGTCACGGGCCCCGGACTGGATCGCCAACACCTTGTAATCGCCAATGTGCTCCATGCCCCCCGCCGCTACCGCCAGGCGCTGAATCAACAATTGCAATGCGGTACGTTCGGCGCGCGAGAAATATCCCAGCAATCGCTGCAGCACTTGTTGATAGACATAGTTCATCGCTTGGTCATGGATGCTGGTCATCTTTATTTACCTGATACTCGTAAGTTCAACATCGCGCAGACAGCAAATCCCATTGGACTGTCTGCACGAATGGAGTCATGGACCTTATTGCCAAATGCTAGCACTTGAATTTTCCGGAAATCATTTGAAATGATCGCAGCACCCCCTCGGCTTAATGGCGAAGGCGAGGCTATAGCGCCCGGCTGGCAAGGGTTTTGTCGATTGATTTCGTAGTCCTAGGAAACGTCCGACAAAGTCCCACAGACACTTAACACAAGAAATAAAGAAGAAAGTTGTCATTGTCTTTTTGGCAACTACACAACAACGAACTAATTTGGAGATTTGCACCCACGGCGCACGTTGAAAAGTTACAGCCTGACACCCAGCCATGACTCATTCCTTGAGATGAAAGTAATCATTCAATTATCAGGGCTTAGTGGCTGATTAGAAGCTACAGATTACGAGCAAAAACCAGTTCAGTTGCTGGACCGGTCTGCGGATCGACGGGTTTCGGAGGGCTGAAACGAAAGAGTCCGTGTGGGCACGGACTCTTGAGCGGGGTTACTGGATCGGGTCCTGGATGAGCGTTATGCCGGTTCGACCTGCAGCGCAACCCTTTCGCGACACGGGCATTCGTCCATGTAGCGGTGCGCTTCGACAAACTCGGCAAACGGGAAGACCCGAGTCTTGAGCGGCAGCAGAACGCGATCGGCGGTCAGTTGATTGATGTCGCGCAAGGCACGTTGCAGTGCGGCCTGGTCCTGGGTGATGCCCAGTTCCGGCTTGCCCGTGAAGTTGCCGATACAGTGTACGAAGAACTGAATGTTCTTCTGGAACGCTGCGCAGGCCGGGAACGGCGTCTGGTTGCCACCTTGCAGGCCGTACAGCACCAGGCTGCCGCGCGGCGCCAGCACATCGCCAAGCAACGACATCTGAGGACCGCCCAAACCATCGAACACCACATCCACGCCGCGGTTATCGGTGATTTTGTTGATCCGCATCAGCAGATCCTCTTCCTCGGTGACGATGACTTTCTCGGCACCCAGCGACAGCAGGTAATCACGCTCCTCCGCGCTCTTGGTCGCGGCGATCACTCGAACACCCAAGGCCTTGCCCAGTTGTACGAACGAGGGGCCGGCGCAATGGCTGGCGTCGGTCACCAGGGCAAACTGCCCGGGCTTGACCCGTGCCAGATCCGTATAGCCGAAATAGGCAACCAGCAACGGTGTGTAGTGCACGCTGGCTTCAATCGGGCTGAGCACATCCGGGTAGCGGGTCAGTGCCGAGCGCGGCAGAACGATCTGCTCGCCGTAGACCGGGTAATCGTTCGGGCTTTGGGCCGGAAAGCTGGCAACCTTGTCACCAACCGCCAGGTCATCCACGCCCTCGCCGACGGCGGTGACGATACCGGCCATTTCATGACCAAGGCCTGAAGGCAGGCGAGCATGGGACGAGGCCAGGTTCTGGCGCCAGAGAATGTCATACCAGCTGATGCCGATCGCTTCGACGCGCACCTGCACTTCGCCCGGTGCAGGCAGAGCCGCCGCATGCTCTTCGCATTTGAGCACCTCGGCTGGACCAAACTTGTGAAAACGGATCGTGCGGGACATCGCAAACCTCGCCAAATGAACCTCTAATGCCTTGAACTCTAGCTGGGCTTTCAACCCAACACTATCAGTGGCTATTAATAGTCGACATGCCTGTCATTGATTCCACAGCATCGTCAAATGCCGCAGGAAACTGGCCTCCTTGGCAGGAAATTGGAATTACCCGGTGCAGAGTACCAGCCTTTCCCCGTAATATTCCTGCTGGCCATTGTTCTCATATGGCCGCTCACGTCAAGTTTGCTGACTCTGCCAGGACTCCAGATGAATCGTAATGACCTACGTCGTGTCGACCTGAACCTGTTGATCGTTTTCGAAACATTGATGCACGAACGCAGCGTGACCCGTGCCGCGGAAAAACTGTTCCTCGGCCAGCCAGCCATCAGTGCGGCGCTCTCGCGCCTGCGCGGGTTGTTCGATGATCCTTTGTTTGTGCGTACCGGCCGCAGCATGGAGCCATCCGCCCGGGCGATCGAGATTTTCGCCCTGCTGTCGCCGGCACTGGATTCGATTTCCACGGCCGTCAGCCGTGCCGCCGAGTTCGATCCTGCCACAAGTACCGCCGTGTTCCGCATCGGCCTGTCGGACGATGTCGAATTCGCCTTGCTGCCCATGCTGCTCAAGCGCCTGCGTGCCGAATCGCCGGGGATTGTGCTGGTGGTGCGCAGGGTCAACTACATCCTGATGCCGGGGTTGCTGGCATCCGGCGAGATCTCCATCGGCGTCAGTTACACCACCGACCTGCCGGCCAATGCCAAGCGCAAGGTCCTGCGCCGCAGCAAGCCGAAGCTGTTGCGCGCCGACACCGTGCCGGGGCCGTTGAGCCTGGATGACTACTGCGCCCGCCCCCATGCACTGGTGTCGTTTGCCGGCGACCTCAGCGGCTTCATAGATGAAGAGCTGGAAAAGCTCGGGCGCAAACGTCATGTGGTGCTTGCGGTGCCGCAGTTCAACGGGCTGAGCACCCTGCTCTCCGGCACCGACATCGTGGCGACGGTACCGGACTATACCGCCGAAGCACTGACTGCCGCCGGTGGTGTACGGGCCGAAGATCCGCCGTTGCCGGTACGCAGTTTCGAACTGCACATGGCCTGGCGCGGGTCCCAAGACAATGATCCGGGGGAGCGCTGGTTAAGGTCGCGGATTCAGATGTTCTTCGGGGATCCGGATAGCCTCTGAGAAGGCTTGTAGAATACCTCCAAGGGGACCAGGTTTGGCGCAGGCCTGAATGAAAACGGGCGCCTCAGCGGGCGCCCGTTTTGTTGTAGCGGGTTGCATGACCGACATCGGGTGCATCGACGTCGAACCGGGGAAGATCAGCAAAAGAATTTCGTATACCCTAGCGCTATCTCACTCCAAATGACCGCCGCCGTGAACCTACCCAAACTCAACGCACCCGACCTTGGTAACACGCCTTCGACTTCGGAAATCATCACGCGCCATCTGCGGGATGCGATTGTCGCCGGGCATTTTGCCGAGGATGAGCCGATTCGCCAGGACGACATCGCCCGCCAGTTCAATGTCAGCAAGATCCCTGTGCGCGAAGCCCTCAAGCGGCTGGAGGCCGAAGGGTTGGTGATGTTCCAGCGCAATCGCGGGGCAATGGTCACGCGGGTTTCCGATGCGGAACTGGCGCAGATGTTCGAAGTGCGGATGTTGCTGGAGGACAAGATTCTGCGCCTGGCCATTCCGAACATGACCGAAGAGACCTTCGCCCGTGCCGAGCGCATCTGTCAGGAGTTCATCGGCGAGGACGACGTGGGGCGCTGGGCCGAGCTCAACTGGGAACTGCATTCCTGCCTGTACGAGCCGGCGCAGCGACCGTTTCTGGTGAGCCTGATCCGTTCGGTCAACGACAAGCTGGAGCGTTATCTACGCATGCAGATGAGCTTGTCGGCCGGTAAGGAGCGGGCCGATCACGAACACCGCGAGATCCTGGCGGCCTGCCGCGCCGGGGATGTGGACCTGGCGGTGAAGCTTCTGGACGAGCACATTGCCGGCGTCTGCACGACCCTGTTCGAGCACCTGCCCCACACCCACTGACAGCTGCGGAAGCTGTGCCGATTTCGTCATCGACACAGACTAAATCCATCAAGCCGACACCCGCCGCACGGGCCACTCTTGCGTTCACTCAACCGAATGGACGTGGCCCTCCCATGAAACGCATCTCTGTGATCGACTCCCACACCGGCGGCGAACCGACCCGCCTGGTGACCGCCGGCTTTCCTGACCTGGGCACTGGCAGCATGGTCGAACGGCGCAAGGTATTGAGCGAACAGCATGATCAATGGCGCGCCGCCTGTATGCTGGAACCACGGGGCAGTGACGTACTGGTGGGCGCCCTGCTCTGCGCGCCGGTGGACCCTGGCGCCTGTGCCGGGGTGATTTTCTTCAACAACACCGGTTATCTGGGCATGTGCGGCCATGGCACCATCGGCCTGGTGGCGTCGTTGGCGCACCTGGGCAAGATCGGCCCCGGTGTGCACCGCATCGAAACGCCGGTGGGCACGGTGCAGGCAACCCTGCACGAAGACCATTCGGTGAGCGTGCGCAACGTGCCGGCCTACCGTTATCGCAAAGCGCTGGCGGTGCAGGTGCCGGGCATCGGCCAGGTGGTCGGTGATATCGCTTGGGGCGGCAACTGGTTTTTCCTGATCGCCGAGCATGGCCTGCGGGTGGCCGGCGACAACCTCGAAGCACTGACCGCTTACACCTTCGCCGTGCAGCAAGCACTGGAAGCCCAAGGCATTCGCGGTGAAGACGGCGGCTTGATCGATCACGTCGAGTTGTTCGCCGATGACGATCACGCCGACAGCCGCAACTTCGTGCTCTGCCCCGGCAAAGCCTATGACCGTTCGCCCTGCGGCACCGGCACCAGTGCCAAACTGGCATGCCTGGCCGCCGACGACAAGTTGCAACCGGGGCAGATCTGGCGCCAGGCCAGCGTCATCGGCAGCGAGTTCGAGGGTTCCTACGAACTGCAGGGTGAGCGCATCGTGCCGACCATTCGTGGTCGCGCGTTCATCAGTGCCGAGGCGAGCCTGATCATCGAACAGGACGACCCGTTCGCCTGGGGCATTCGTTCATGAACGAGGGCCAGGTAGCCGATGTGATCGTGATCGGCGCCGGCATTATCGGCGCCGCCTGTGCCCAGGCGCTGGCCCGTCGCGGCTTGCAGGTGCTGGTTTTGGACGCCGGCCTGCACGGCGCCACAGCCGCCGGCATGGGCCACTTGCTGGTACTCGACGACAACCCCGCCGAACTGGCCCTGAGTCAATATTCGTTGCAGCGCTGGCGCGAACTGGGCGCGGACCTGCCCGACAGCTGTGCCTACCGCTGCAACGGCACGCTGTGGCTGGCAGCGAATGTCGAAGAAATGGCGGTGGCCCACAGCAAATTCCTGAACCTGCAAGCCCAGGGCGTGGCGTGCGAACTGATCGGCGCCAATGCCCTGCGCCAGCGCGAACCGGAACTGAGCGAAGGACTGGAAGGCGGCTTGCTGATCATTGGCGACGGCATTCTATACGCCCCGGCCACGGCCGGATGGATGCTCGAAACACCGAACATCCGCCAGCGCCGGGCACGGGTCAGTGCGGTCGATGGCAACCGCGTCTGCCTCGATGATGGTCACTGGTTGAGTGCCGATGCCGTGGTGTTGGCCAACGGTATTCAAGCCAACGAGTTGTGCCCGGAATTGCCCATCGAGCCGAAAAAAGGCCACTTGCTTATCACTGACCGCTACCCCGGCAGAGTCACCCATACGCTGGTGGAACTGGGTTACGTCACCAGTGCCCACAACGCCTCGGGGCCGTCGACCGCCTGCAATATCCAGCCGCGCCCCACCGGGCAACTGTTCATCGGCGCCTCGCGGCAATTCGGCACCACCGACCCGCAGGTCGAAGGCTGGATGCTCGCGAAAATGCTCAAGCGTGCCGCCGAGTACATGCCGGGGCTGGCCCGGCTCAATGGCATCCGTGCCTGGACCGGTTTGCGCGCCGCCAGCCCCGACGGCTTGCCGCTGGTGGGCCAACATCCACAACGTCAAGGCTTGTGGCTGGCAGTCGGTCACGAAGGACTGGGCGTAACCACCGCCCCCGGCACCGCCGATTTACTGGTGGCGCAACTGTTCAACGAAACCCCGCCACTGGCCGCACAACCTTATCTGCCCCAGCGTTTTCTCGGAGAACCGGTCTATGCCTGAGTTGTTGCTGGACGGCCACGTCCTGAAAGTCGCCGAAGGCACCAGCGTCGCCGCTGCCCTGGCGTTGGCCAGTGACGGCTGCACGCGCACCTCAGTCAGCGGTCAGCGCCGTGCGCCGCTGTGCGGCATGGGCATTTGTCAGGAATGCCGGGTGACCATCGATGGCCGGCGTCGCCTGGCTTGCCAGACCCTGTGCCGTGACGGCATGCAGGTGGAGACTCGCCCATGAATGAATACGCTGATCTGTTGATCATTGGCGCTGGCCCTGCCGGGATGGGCGCCGCCCTTGCCGCCGCCCCCAGCGGCGCCCGCATTGTCATGCTCGACGACAACCCGCTGCCGGGCGGGCAAATCTGGCGCGCCGGACCTCAAGCCAACGTGCCCGGTCAGGCCCGGCGCCTGCGCGAGCGTCTGGCGTCGTGCAACAACATCCGCCATCACGCCGGTACCCGGGTGATCGCCGCCCCCGGCGCGAAACAACTGCTGGTCGAAGATGACGACCATGGCTGGTTGATCAGCTACGACAAACTGATTCTGTGCACCGGCGCCCGTGAATTGCTGCTGCCCTTCCCCGGCTGGACCCTGCCGGGAGTCACCGGTGCGGGTGGTTTGCAGGCGCTGATCAAGGCCGGTTTGCCGGTTCAGAACGAGCGCGTGGTGATCGCCGGCAGCGGCCCGCTGTTACTGGCCAGTGCCGCCACCGCCAAACAGCATGGCGCGCAAGTGCAACGCATCGCCGAACAGGCCAGCCGCAGCGCCGTCGCCGGTTTCGCAGCGCAACTGCCGCGCTGGCCCGGCAAATGGCTGCAATCGTTCAGCCTGTTCGACCACCACTACCGCACCGCCACCCACGTATTGGCAGCGCTTGGCACCGACCGAGTGGAAGGCGTGCGCCTGCAACAACAAGGCAACATTGTTGAGTTGGAATGTGATCGGCTGGCCTGTTCTTTCGGGTTGATTCCCAATATTCAGTTGGGTCAGGCACTGGGTTGCGCCATCGAAGATCAAGCCATCACGGTGGATGCCTGGCAGGCCAGCAACCGCGCCGATCATTATGCGGCGGGCGAATGCACAGGGTTCGGCGGCAGTGAACTGGCCTTGGTGGAAGGTGCAATTGCCGGCCACGCTGCGGTCGGCAATCTGGAAGCCGCCAAGCAATTCTGGCCGCGGCGGGCGCGCTGGCAGGGTTTCGCCAAGGCGCTGAACAGCGCGTTCGCCCTCGACCCGCGACTCAAGTCCCTGGCCCAACCCGACACCCTGGTTTGCCGCTGCGAAGACGTGCCCTACGCGGCATTGACCGGTCACTCTGGCTGGCGCGAAGCCAAACTCGCCAGTCGCTGCGGCATGGGTGCCTGCCAGGGCCGGGTGTGTGGCGGCGCAGTACAGCATTTGTTTGGTTGGCAGCCCTCGGCACCGCGCCCACCCTTCAGCCCGGCGCGGATCGAAACCTTGATGTCCCTGGACGATACCCCGTCAGCGTGATGACCACGCCTGGGGTTTCGGCCACGCTGCCGAGTGTCTATGATCCCGGGGGTCCCCCTCAGACCCCCAGCACCATGTATCCCTCGCTCACCACCTTTAAACCATGCGATCTGCCGACGCTGCTTAATAGCCTTCAGCCCATCGCGCTATTGCTCGACACCCTGTCGGACGTGGTGTTTTTCATCAAGGACTGCGAGGCCCGCTACGCCTTCGTCAACCAGACCCTGGCCCGGCGTTGTGGTTTCAAACACAGGGACGAACTGCTGGGGCGCACCGCCGAAATGGTCTTCCCGGAACGCTTCGGTCCGCTGTACACCGAGCAGGATCGGCGAGTGCTGTCCAGCGGTCGCGAACTGGCCGATAAGCTGGAGCTGCATTTGTATTATGGCAATCAGCCGATCTGGTGCCTGACCCACAAACTTGCCTTGAAAAATGAACAGGGTCGAATCGTGGGCCTGGCCTGTATCTCCCGCGACCTGCAATCGCCGCAGTCCAACCATCCCGCGTTCCAGAAACTCGCCGCCGTGGATGCCCATATCCGCCGCCACTTCGCCCGCTCCATCAGCCTCGCCGAACTGACCGCCATCGGTGGCTATTCCGTGGCGCAATTGGAGCGGCATTGCAAACGGGTGTTCCAGCTCACTCCACGGCAAATGATTCACAAGGCGCGCCTGGAAGAAGGTTCGCGGTTATTACTGCACACCGGGTTGCCGATTACCGAGATTGCCTTGCGCTGTGGTTACACCGACCACAGTGCCTTCAGCCGGCAGTTTCGGGCGCTGACCAGTTTGTCGCCGAGTCAGTATCGCGACAACCAGCGTTAGGTTTGGGGGCATATCCGTTTTTGATCTTCAGCGATTGTTCTGACATCGGTGGCTCAAGGCCGCACACAGCATTGACCAGTGTTCCTTAAAGGTGCGCCCACGCTACCGCTGCTCCCAAATGTAACACCTGTCCTCACTGCCTTGGCGTCACCGCGCTACGAGTTGCAGCGCTACAAAACCTCTACGCCAAGGCCTGACAACTAATTCACACCTCGGACTGGAAATAGGCACGTTGATTGCTATTGTTGATATCGTATACGAAATCCCCAATACGATATTCAACAGCACTTCACATCAACGAGGCCTCTATGAAAAACCCCGCATTTGCCGTAGCCCTCAGCGCTGTTCTCAGTACCTCCTTTATCGCCACTGCCCAGGCCGACAAGCTCGACGACATCATCGGTTCGGGCAAGCTGCGCTGCGCGGTGACCCTGGACTTCCCGCCCATGGGCTTTCGCGATGCCAGCAACTCGCCGGCCGGCTTCGATGTGGACTATTGCCGCGACCTGGCGAAGATCCTCGGGGTCGAGGCCGAAGTGGTGGAAACGCCGTTCCCGGATCGCATTCCGGCACTGGTCTCCGGGCGGGCTGACGTGATCGTCGCGTCTACCTCCGACACCCTCGAACGCGCCAAGACCGTTGGCCTGACCGTGCCCTACTTTGCCTTCCAGATGGTAGTGCTGACCCGCGACGACACCGGCATCAACGGCTTCGACGACCTCAAGGGCAAAGCAGTGGGCAACACCAGCGGCACCTATGAGGCCATCGCCCTGGAGAAAGACGTGAAGAACTGGGGCTCGGGCAGTTTCCGAGCCTACCAGTCGCAGAGCGATACCCTGCTAGCCGTCGCCCAAGGCCACATCGATGCCACTGTGGTCACCAACACCGTGGCCGCCGCCACCCTCAAGTCGGGCAAATACAAAAACCTGAAAGTCGCCGGTAACGCCCCGTACGTCATCGACTACGTGTCCCTGGGTGCCAAGCGCAGCGAGTACGGCCTGCTCAACTACCTCAACCTGTTTGTCAACCAACAAGTGCGCAACGGTCGCTACAAGGAGCTGTTCGTTAAATGGGTCGGCACCGAGATCCCGCCGACCAACCTGACCGTGCCTCAGGTCTACTACTGAGATGTCCGGCATGCCTGGGTCAATTTCTCTGACCGGACGCAGCCTGGTGGCGGGTGCCGCGCAAGGCGCCCTGCTGTTCGCCGATGTCGGCTTGAGTTTCTGGGGCGGAGTCGATCCCTGCACGGGTGAAGTCATCGACCGCCATCACCCGCTCAGCGGCCAACACCTGGCCGGCCGCGTGCTGGCGATTCCCAGTGGTCGCGGCTCGTGCACCGGCAGCAGTGTGTTGATGGAACTGATCAGCAACGGCCATGCACCGACAGCATTGGTGCTGGCCGAAGCCGACGAGATCCTGACCTTGGGCGTGCTGGTGGCGCAAACCATTTTTGCCCGTTCCCTGCCGGTGCTGTGCATCGGCAGGGAGGCCTTCGCCGCCTTGCGCGGCCAGGCCTTCGCCCGGGTCGAAAATACAACGCTGAGCCTGTTCGATCACCTGCCGGGCGACGCCTGGCAAGCGCTCGACAGCCCATTACCAAACACTGACAGCAGCGCCTCGATCAGGCTCACCGGGCACGATCGGGCGATGCTCGATGGCCGGCATGGCAAGGCCGCGAAAATGGCCATGCAGATCGTCCTGCGTATGGCCGAACTGCAGGGTGCCGACCAATTGGTGGATGTCACTCAAGCACACATCGACGGCTGCATTTACACCGGACCGGCGAGCCTGCGCTTTGCCGGGCAACTGGTGCAATGGGGAGCAAAAGTGCGAGTGCCCACCACCCTCAATTCAATTTCCGTCGACCAGCGCCGTTGGCGCGAACTGGGTATCGATCCGGCACTGGGTGAACCGGCCAGTGCCTTGGGCGATGCTTATATGGCGATGGGCGCACAGCTCAGTTTCACTTGCGCGCCGTACCTGCTCGACACTGCACCGAAGGCTGGCGAGCAAATCGTCTGGGCGGAATCCAACGCAGTGGTCTACGCCAACAGCGTGCTCGGTGCACGCACCCTGAAATACCCGGATTACCTGGACATCTGCATCGCCCTCACCGGTCGCGCCCCGCTGATCGGCTGCCACCTGGACGCACAACGCAAGGCCCGGTTGCAGCTCGAGTTGCCTGCCCTCGGTGAACTGGACGATGCCTTCTACCCGCTGCTGGGTTACCACATTGGTGCCCTGGCCGGCAGTCGCGTGCCGCTGGTGCTGGGACTGGAAAAACGCAAGCCGAGCCTGGACGACCTCAAAGCCTTTGGCGCGGCCTTCGCCACCACCTCTGCGGCACCACTGTTCCACATCGCCGGGGTCACCCCGGAGGCCATTGACCCGGCGCAGGTGCTGGATGCGGACACTGCCATTGCCGTGGAAAAAATCCGCCTGAAGGACCTGCTGTCGAGCTGGCGCAAACTAAACAGTGCTCGCGATAACCGGGTGGATGTGGTGTCGCTGGGTAACCCGCACTTTTCCCTCAGCGAGTTCGCTCACCTGGCGCAACTGTGCCGGGGACGACAAAGACACCCGGATGTGGTGCTTGCCATCACCTGCGGCCGTGCCGTGCTGGAGCAGGCCCGCGAGGCCGGGCACATCGCCGTGATCGAAGCGTTTGGCGCGACCCTGGTCACCGACACCTGCTGGTGCATGCTCGGCGAACCCGTAATCCCCCTGGCGGCTAAAACCCTGATGACCAACTCGGGCAAATACGCCCACTACGCACCGGGCCTGGTCGGCCGCAAGGTGCACTTCGCCAGCCTTGCCGAATGCGTCGACGCGGCCTGCACCGCAATGGCCAGCGGACGTTTGCCGGCCTGGTTACAACCTGCAGCCCTACTGGAGACCCCTGCGCATGTTTGACTACAGCTTCCAATGGCGCTCCGCCTTGCGCGCCCTGCCGGACATGCTTGCCGGTGCCATCGTCACCTTCGAAACCGCCGCGCTGTCGATGATCTTCGGCGTGCTGATCGCCCTGGTCCTGACGGTGATGCGCGAGGCCAAACACCCATTACTGCGCGGGTTCGGCAACGGTTGGGTATCGATTGCCCGCAACACCCCGTCGCTGTTCCAGATCTACATCCTCTACTTCGGCCTCGGCTCGCTGAACCTGCACGTCAGTTCCTGGTTCGCCCTGCTGGCCGGGATCACCTTCAACAATGCCGGGTATCTGGCGGAGAACTTTCGCGGCGGCCTCAAGGCCGTGCCTGACACGCAGGTGCGTGCGGCGCGTTCCCTCGGCATGAGTGCCTTCCAGGCCTACCGCATGATCATCGTCCCGCAACTGCTGCGGGTCGTGTTCTACCCGCTGACCAATCAGATGGTCTGGGCGGTGTTGATGACGTCGCTGGGGGTGATCGTCGGACTAAACAATGATCTGACCGGTGTGACCCAGGAATACAACGTCAAAACCTTCCGCACCTTCGAGTATTTCGCCATTGCAGCGGTGCTGTATTACTTGATTGCCAAGGCGATCGTCGCGGCAGCCCGGCTGATGGCCTGGCGGTTGTTCCGTTACTGAGGAGCTGTCCATGTTTTCCACCGATTTTTCCTCGAATGACCTGATGTTCCTGCTCAACGGTGCGTGGGTCACGATGCAACTGACGTTCTGGTCGATCATTCTCGGCTCCTTGGCCGGGTTGGTCTTCGGCCTGCTGCGGGCCTTGTTGCCACGGGCCAGCCGGCCGTTGGCCTGGGTGCTGGACGTGTTTCGCAGCGTGCCGTTGCTGATCCAGTTCGTACTGTTCAACTCACTCAAAAGCATCATCGGTTTGAACATCAGCGCCTTTAGCGTCGGCTGCATTGTGTTGGGGGTTTACGCTGCGGCGTACTTCACCGAGATCGTGCGTGCCGGCGTGCTGGCGGTGCCGTTCACAGTGCGCCGGGCCAGCCGTTCGCTGGGGCTGAGCTTCTTGCAGGACTTGCGCTGGATCGTTCTGCCGATGGCCACCCGAGTAGCGTTCCCCGGCTGGCTGAACCTGGTGCTCGGTGTAATGAAAGACACTGCGCTGGTGATGTGGATCGGTATCGTCGAACTGCTGCGCGCCTCGCAAACCATCGTCACGCGCATCCAGGAACCGTTGCTGGTGCTGTGCATCGCGGGCCTTATCTACTACGTCATGAGCCTGGTGGTCGCACGCCTGGGCGCTCGTCTGGAAAGAAGGTGGCAAGAAAATGATTGAGATCGACAACGTACATAAATCCTTCGGCAACCTCGAAGTGGTCAAGGGCGTCAACCTGACGGTGAACAAGGGCGAAGTGGTGTCGATCATTGGCGGCTCCGGCTCCGGCAAATCGACCTTGCTGATGTGCATCAACGGCCTGGAACCGATCCAGAAAGGCAACATCCGCGTTGACGGCGTCGAGGTCCATCACAGCGCCACCGACCTCAATCGCCTGCGGCAGAAAATCGGCATTGTGTTCCAGCAATGGAATGCCTTCCCGCACCTGACGGTGCTGGAAAACGTCATGCTCGCTCCGCGCAAAGTGCTGGGTAAAAGCAAGGCTGAAGCAGAAGAGCTAGCGGTGAAGCAACTGACCCACGTCGGTCTGGGCGACAAGCTCAAGACCTTCCCTGGCAAGCTGTCCGGTGGACAGCAACAACGCATGGCCATCGCCCGCGCCCTGGCCATGTCACCGGACTACATGTTGTTTGACGAAGCCACCTCGGCCCTCGATCCGCAGTTGGTAGGTGAAGTGCTGGACACCATGCGCATGCTCGCCGAAGACGGCATGACCATGGTGTTGGTGACCCACGAAATCCGCTTTGCCCGGGACGTGTCCGACCGTGTGGCGTTCTTCCGCAATGGCCTGGTGCATGAGATTGGTTCGCCGGACCAGGTGATTGGCAATCCGGTGCGTGCGGAGACTGCAGAGTTTCTGAAATCAGTGAAATAGCGACTGAGGCCTTCACAGGCGAAACAAGGAGCAAACCATGCGTTCATCAAAAGTCATTCATGTAGTCAGCTGCCACGCCGAAGGCGAAGTCGGCGACGTGATCGTGGGCGGTGTCGCCCAGCCGCCAGGCGCCACCGTGTGGGAACAGTCACGCTGGATCGCCCGGGACGAAACCCTGCGCAACTTCGTCCTCAACGAACCCCGCGGCGGCGTGTTTCGCCACGTCAACCTGCTGGTTCCGGCCAAGGACCCACGGGCGCAGATGGCCTGGATCATCATGGAACCGGCGGACACCCCGCCGATGTCCGGCTCCAACTCGTTGTGCGTCGCCACCGTATTGCTCGACAGCGGCATCCTGCCCATGACCGAGCCGCAAACACGCCTGGTGCTGGAAGCGCCCGGCGGCCTGATCGAAGCCGTGGCCGACTGCCGGGATGGCAAGGTGAAACGGGTGGAAGTGAAAAACGTGCCGTCCTTCGCTGATCGACTGGATGCGTGGATTGAAGTCGAAGGCATCGGCTCGCTGAAGGTTGACACCGCTTATGGTGGCGACAGTTTTGTGATTGCCGATGCCAAAGGCCTGGGTTTCTCCATCCGCCCGGATGAAGCGGCCGATCTGGTGGCGGTCGGGCTGAAAATCACTCGAGCGGCCAACGAACAACTGGGCTTCGTGCATCCGCTGAATCCCGAGTGGTCGCACATTTCCTTCTGCCAGATCGCCGCGCCGATCGTCAATGAGAACGGCGTCGCCACCGGCGCCAATGCGGTGGTGATTCAACCGGGCAAGATCGACCGCTCCCCCACCGGCACGGGTTGCTCGGCGCGCATGGCGGTGTTGCAGGCCAAAGGCTTGATGCAGGTTGGCGAGCGTTTTGTCGGCCGTTCGATTATCGGCTCCGAGTTCCACTGCCGCATTGATTCGTTGACCGAAGTCGCCGGCCGCGCCGCGATTTACCCGTGCATTTCCGGCCGGGCGTGGATCACCGGCACCCATCAATTGCTGCTCGACCCAAGCGATCCGTGGCCACAAGGCTATCGCCTGTCCGACACTTGGCCCGGCGCCTGATCACGCAATCCCTGCCCCCCCAGACCATCGGCCAGTAAAAACCCCTGAAAACCAGAAAAAGCACTGGCCGAGCATTGTCATTTTAAATGTCGTATACGAAATACTATTAACGAATCGGAGACAACAATGAGCAAGCGCATTAACTGGAGTGGCGTCTTCCCGGCGGTGACCACTCAATTCAACGATGACTACTCTATCAACCTGGAAAAAACCCATCAGGTGATTTCCAACGTGATCCGCGACGGCGTGTCGGGCCTGGTGGTCTGCGGCTCGGTGGGTGAAAACACCTCGCTGACCGCCGAAGAGAAAATCGCCGTGACTGAAGTCGCTGTCGATGCCGCCCGTGGTCGCGTACCGGTGATTTGCGGCGTGGCCGAGTTCACCAGCCTGCAAGCGGCCAAGGTCGCCAATGCCGTACGCCGGGTCGGCGTCGATGGCGTGATGCTGATGCCGGCGCTGGTCTACGGTTCCAAGCCGTTCGAGACCGCCGAGCATTACCGCTACGTGGCGAAAAACGCCGACGTGCCGCTGATGGTCTACAACAACCCGCCTATCTATAAGAACGACGTCACCCCGGACATCCTGATTTCCCTGGCCGACTGCGACAACGTGGTGTGCTTCAAGGATTCCTCCGGCGACACCCGCCGCTTCATCGACGTGCGCAACGAAGTCGGTGACCGTTTCGTGCTGTTCGCCGGCCTCGACGACGTGGTGCTGGAAAGCATCGCCGTGGGTGCCGAAGGTTGGGTCTCGGGCATGTCCAACGTGTTCCCGAAAGAAGGCGAAACCATCTTCCGCCTGGCCAAGGCCGGTCGTTTCGCCGAAGCCATGCCGATCTACGAATGGCTGATGCCGATCCTGCACCTCGATGCCCGTGCCGACCTGGTGCAATGCATCAAGCTGTGTGAAGCCATCGCCGGTCGCGGCAGCGCCTTGACCCGTCCGCCACGCCTGGCCCTGCCGGAAGCCGACCGCGTATTTGTCGAGCAAATCATGGCCAAGGCGTTGGCCAACCGCCCGGAACTACCGGACGTCGGTCTCTGAGTGATTGCCGGGCGGGCCTTTACTGGCCCCGCCCGGCTGCCCGTTTTTTTTGCGTCTTAACAAGGTACGTCAGCATGTCGAATCCTCAACACACGCAAAGCGCAACCACGCCCTCGGGACTCAAACGCGTAGTGGCCGCCGCCATGGCAGGCACCGTCGCCGAGTGGTATGAATTCTTTCTCTACGGCACCGCCTCGGCATTAGTTTTCGGCAAGCTGTTCTTCCGCCAGACCGACAACCCCATCGACGGCATCATCGCCGCCTTCGCCTTGTACGCGGTCGGCTTTCTCGCCCGGCCGCTGGGCGGTCTGGTATTCGGTCACTACGGTGACAAATTCGGCCGCAAACGCCTGCTGCAACTGAGCCTGGTAGTGGTCGGCATCACCACCTTCCTGATGGGTTGCCTGCCTGGCTTCGACCAGATCGGTTACGCCGCGCCGGTGCTACTGGTGCTGTTGCGGTTGATCCAAGGCTTCGCTTTCGGTGGCGAATGGGGCGGCGCGATTCTGCTGGTGTCCGAACACTGCCCGGACAATCGTCGGGGTTTCTGGGCCAGTTGGCCGCAAGCCGGGGTGCCGGCCGGCAACCTGGTGGCCACGGTCGCCCTGCTGCTGTTGTCGTCGAACCTGTCAGAGCAACAGTTCCTTGCCTGGGGCTGGCGCGTGGCGTTCTGGTTCTCGGCGGTAGTCGTGTTGATCGGTTACTGGATTCGCACCAGCGTCGATGACGCGCCGATCTTCAAAGAAGCCCAGGCTCGTCAGGCACAGACCAAACAGCAACAGCTCGGTGTGGTGGAAGTGCTGCGTCATCACTGGCGTTCGGTGCTGGTGGGAATCGGCGCACGCTTTGCCGAGAACATCCTCTACTACACCGTGGTGACGTTCTCGATTACCTATCTGAAACTGGTGGTGCACAAGGACACTTCGCAAATTCTGCTGCTGATGTTCGGCGCGCACCTGGTGCACTTTTTCCTGATCCCGCTGATGGGCTATCTGTCGGACATCGTCGGGCGCAAGCCGGTGTACCTGACCGGCGCGGTGCTCACCGCGTTCTGGGGTTTCATCGGTTTCCCGATGATGGACACCGGCAACAACTGGCTGATCATGGCCGCCATCACTCTGGGCCTGGCCATCGAGTCGATGACTTACGCGCCTTACTCGGCGCTGATGGCTGAACTGTTCCCGACCCACGTACGCTACACCGCGCTGTCCCTGTGCTACCAGGTGGCGCCGATCTTCGCCGGTTCCCTGGCACCGCTGATCGCCATCACCTTGCTCAACAAGTACCAGAGCTCGACTCCGATCGCCTGGTATCTGGTGGGCGCCGCGCTGATTTCCGTGGTGGCTGTCGGCCTGACCCGCGAGACCCGTGGCAAATCATTGCGCCAGGTGGATGCCGAGTCGGCGGCGCGGGTTGCTGCGCTGGACCCAGCCTCGACTAGCCCACGCCGAGCCGACTCTCTGGCCTGAGTAAATCCCTGTAGGAGCGAGCTTGCTCGCGATGGACGTCAACGATAACGCGTGTTGCCTGAATGGAAACGTTGTCCTTGCGTTTTTCGCGAGCAAGCTCGCTCCTACTGAATCAGGCGAGCAAGGCCTTGAGGTCGTTGTACAGCGCCTCGGGAATTTGCACGCCCTCCACCAGGCTGCGTACCCGCGCCGCGTAACGTCGTTGCGACGGTAAGCGTGCGCCCTGCCCTTCAATGCCCTGGAACAACGTTTCGGCCCGGGCCAAATGTTCTTCAGTGGCGTCCCCCAGAAAGCGCCGAGGGTCCAGGGCGATGATCAACTCGCCATGGTACGGCGACGACTTGCTGCCCCCGTCGTAAGTCAACGACTCGGCACTGGTCAGGTCACCAATCAGCGGCCCGGCAATCAACTCCACCATCGCCGCCAGCGCCGAACCCTTGTGCCCGCCGAACGTCAGCATCGCGCCGCTGTCGAGCACCACGTTGGCATCGGTGGTCGGCCGGCCCTGGGCGTCGACGCCCCAACCTTCGGGAATCGCCTTGCCGGCACGCCGGTGCAGTTCGATATCACCACGGGCAATCGCGCTGGTGGCGAAGTCGAACACAAACGGATCCTGCCCCGCACGCGGCCAACCGAAGGCAATGGGATTGGTGCCGAACACCGGCAGTCGTCCTCCGGCCGGCGCCACCCAGGCGTGGCTCGGATTACACGCCAGTGCCACCAGACCGGCAGCAGTCAGTTGCTCGATCTCCACCCACAGCGCCGAGAAATGTACACAGCGGTTGATTGCCAACGCCGCAATGCCGTTGGCCCGGGTTTTCTGCGCCAGCAACGGCAACCCCGCCTGAAACGCCAACTGCGAAAAGCCACCGCCAGCATCCACCCGCACAATCGACGGCGCCTGGTCGACCACCTGCGGCTCGGCATCGGCTGACACCTTGCCGGCACGCAGGGAATTCACACACCCCAGAATCCGGTACAAACCGTGGGAGGCACAGCCATCACGTTCGCCAGCAATCACCGTCGCCGCCACCGCTTGTGCGTGGGCCAGATTAAAACCGTTGTGCAACAAGATCGATTCGGCCAACTCACGGGCTTCGATCAGGGTCAGTCGGATCATGGTCATCTCCTTGGACAGACCGGTCAGAGTGGTCCGTCCGAGGCGTTATGGCTTGATGGGTTTGGGCCTTGGCGGTGACGAAATTGGCACAGCGCAGGCAAGCCCACAGCGATTTGGGAACGACAAGGATCCCTGTAGGAGCGAGCCTGCTCGCGAAAGCCGCAACACGGTTCCAAGTCTGACTATTGCATCCAATGCAACACACAATTGTCATCAATCCAGTTGATGACAACCGAACGCAAGGCGCAGGCTAGAGGGCTGGCTTGGGCCTCATATCATTCCGAATGATAGTTACCTTCGCCCCATTCGATTCGTGAGATACAAACCCGCCGCGCATCATTCGCCAATCTCAACACATTGGCGGATGCATCCATGGAACAGTCACTCAAACATTTGCGCTTCCCGTTGGCTTTGTTGGCCGTAGTGGTGATCAGCGCTTGCGGCAAGGCCCCGCAAACTGCCGCCAGCATGCCCGCAGCCAAGGTCAGCGTGGCCAAGGTGCTGGAACAACCGGTCAACGAATGGGACGAATTCACTGGTCGCCTCGAAGCGCCGGAAACCGTCGAGATTCGTCCACGGGTCTCCGGCCAGATCGATGAAGTGGCCTTCACTGAAGGCGCCCTGGTCAAGAAAGGCGACCTGCTGTTCCAGATCGACCCGCGTCCGTTCCAGGCTGAGGTCCGCCGCCTCGAAGCACTGGTTGCTCAATCGCGCGCCAATGCCACCCGCAGTGAAAACGAAGCCCAGCGCGGTGAGCGCCTGCGCACCAGCAACGCCATTTCCGCCGAACTGGCCGATTCGCGTACCAGCGCCGCACAGGAAGCCCGCGCCGCCGTCGGTGCCCTGCAAGCGCAGCTTGATCTGGCTAAATTGAACCTGAGCTTCACCCGCGTCACCGCACCGATCAGCGGCCGCGTCAGCCGTGCGGAAATCACCGCCGGCAACCTGGTGACCGCCGACACGACCCCGCTGACCAGCGTGGTCTCCACTGACAAGGTGTACGCCTACTTCGACGCCGACGAACGTGTGTTCCTCAAGTACACGGAGCTCGCTCGCCAGGGCAAGCGCGGCGCCACCACCCCGGTTTACATGGGCCTGTCCAACGAGGACGGCAACCCGCACCAGGGCGTGATGAACTTCGTCGACAACCAGGTCAACCCGAAAACCGGCACCATCCGTGGTCGCGCCGTATTCGACAACAGCGATGGCAGCTACACCCCGGGCTTGTATGCACGCCTGAAACTGGTGGGCAGCGGTACCTACAGCGCCATGCTGATCAACGATGAAGCGGTCGGCACCGACCTGGGCAAGAAGTTCGTGATCGTGATGGATGGCGACAACAAGACCGCCTACCGCGCCGTGGAACTGGGTCCGAAGATCGAAGGCTTGCGCATCGTGCGCAACGGCCTGAACAAGGACGACACCATTATCGTCAAGGGCCTGCAACGGGTACGTCCTGGTTCACCGGTCACCCCTGAAGTGATTCCGATGGCCAGCGAACAAACCCTCGCGGCACTCGCACAACAACGCCAAGCGCTGGAAGCCAGCAACCTGCCCCAAGTCGCGCCTGCCAGGGTTGCACCGGGTACGGCTGTGAAACTGGCTGCCACGACCCCACGCGGTTAAGGGATTTCCAAGATGAATTTTTCCCAATTCTTCATTTCGCGGCCGATCTTCGCAGCGGTGCTGTCGCTGCTGATCCTGATCGCCGGTGCGATCTCGCTGTTCCAGTTGCCGATCAGCGAATACCCGGAAGTCGTGCCGCCCACCGTGGTGGTACGCGCCAACTTCCCGGGTGCCAACCCGAAAGTCATCGGCGAAACCGTGGCCGCTCCGCTGGAGCAAGCCATCACCGGCGTCGAGAACATGCTGTACATGTCCTCGCAATCCACCGCTGACGGCAAGATCACCCTGACCATCACCTTTGCCCTGGGTACGGACCTGGACAACGCACAGGTACAGGTACAGAACCGCGTGACCCGGACCGAGCCGAAACTTCCCGAGGAAGTGACGCGCATCGGTATCACCGTGGACAAGGCGTCGCCCGACCTGACGATGGTTGTGCACTTGACCTCGCCGGACAAACGCTACGACATGCTCTACCTGTCCAACTACGCGATCCTCAACATCAAGGACGAGCTGGCGAGGCTGGGCGGTGTCGGTGACGTGCAACTGTTCGGCATGGGCGACTACTCGCTGCGAGTCTGGCTCGACCCGAACAAAACCGCTTCGCGCAACCTGACCGCCACTGACGTGGTAACGGCCATTCGTGAACAGAACCGCCAGGTGGCCGCCGGTGCATTGGGCGCTCCCCCTGCCCCGAATGCGCAAAGCTTCCAGCTGTCGGTCAACACCCAGGGCCGTCTGGTCAGTGAGGAAGAGTTCGAGAACATCATCATTCGCTCCGGCGAAAACGGTGAAATCACTCGCCTCAAGGACATCGCTCGCGTCGAGCTGGGCTCCAGCCAGTACGCCCTGCGTTCGCTGCTGAACAATCAGCCGGCGGTGGCGATCCCGATCTTCCAGCGCCCTGGCTCCAACGCCATCGAGATCTCCAATGAAGTGCGGGCCAAAATGGCCGAACTGAAGAAGAGCTTCCCCGAAGGCATGGACTTCAGCATCGTCTATGACCCGACGATCTTCGTGCGCGGCTCCATCGAGGCGGTGGTCCACACCCTCTTCGAAGCGCTGATCCTCGTGGTACTGGTGGTGATCCTGTTCCTGCAAACCTGGCGCGCCTCGATCATTCCGTTGGTGGCTGTGCCGGTCTCGCTGATCGGTACCTTTGCCGTGATGCACCTGTTTGGATTCTCGCTCAACGCCCTGTCGCTGTTCGGCCTGGTCTTGGCGATCGGTATCGTGGTGGACGACGCCATCGTGGTGGTGGAGAACGTCGAGCGCAACATCGAACTCGGACTGACCCCGGTGGAAGCCACCAAACGCGCCATGCGTGAAGTGACCGGTCCCATCATTGCCACGGCGCTGGTGCTGTGTGCGGTGTTTGTTCCGGCGGCGTTCATCTCCGGCCTGACCGGGCAGTTCTACAAGCAGTTCGCCCTGACCATTGCGATTTCCACGGTGATCTCGGCCTTCAACTCCTTGACCCTGTCGCCGGCGCTTGCCGCGGTATTGCTCAAGGGCCACGACGCGCCGAAAGACCGTTTCTCCAAGGTGCTGGACAAGATTTTTGGCGGCTGGCTGTTCCGCCCGTTCAACCGCTTCTTTGAAAAGGCCAGCCATGGTTATGTCGGCACCGTTGCCCGTGTGATCCGCTCCAGCGGCATCGCCCTGCTGCTGTACGCCGGCCTGATGGTCCTGACCTTCTTCGGTTTTTCCAGCACCCCGACCGGTTTCGTACCCGGCCAGGACAAGCAATACCTGGTGGCCTTCGCGCAATTGCCAGATGCCTCGAGCCTGGATCGCACCGAAGACGTGATCAAGCGCATGTCCGAGCTGGCGCTGAAACAGCCTGGCGTGGAAAGTGCGGTGGCCTTCCCTGGCCTGTCGATCAACGGGTTTACCAACAGCCCGAACGCCGGCATCGTGTTCGTGACCCTCAAACCGTTCGACGAACGCAAAGACCCGAGCATGTCCGCAGGGGCCATTGCCGGTGCCTTGAACGGCCAGTACGCGAACATCCAGGAAGCCTACATGGCGATCTTCCCGCCGCCGCCGGTACAAGGCCTGGGCACCATCGGCGGTTTCCGCCTGCAGATCGAAGACCGGGGCAACCTGGGCTACGAAGAGCTGTACAAGGAAACCATGAACATCATTGCCAAGAGCCACAGCGTTCCGGAACTGGCCGGTCTGTTCACCAGCTACACGGTGAACGTGCCACAGGTCGATGCGGCTATTGACCGCGAAAAAGCCAAGACCCACGGCGTGGCCGTCAGCGACATCTTCGACACCCTGCAAATCTACCTGGGCTCGCTGTATGCCAACGACTTCAACCGCTTCGGTCGCACCTATCAGGTCAACGTCCAGGCCGAACAACAGTTCCGCCTCGAATCCGACCAGATCGGCCAGCTGAAAGTGCGTAACAACAAGGGCGAGATGATCCCGCTGGCGACCTTCATCAAGGTCAGCGACACCTCGGGCCCGGACCGCGTGATGCACTACAACGGCTTCATCACCGCTGAAATCAACGGTGCGGCAGCCCCTGGCTACAGCTCCGGCCAGGCCGAAAAAGCCATCGAGAAACTGCTCAAGGAAGAACTGCCCAACGGCATGACCTACGAATGGACCGACCTGACCTACCAGCAGATCCTGTCCGGCAACACCGCGCTGTTCGTGTTCCCGCTCTGCGTGCTGCTGGCGTTCCTGGTACTGGCGGCTCAATACGAAAGCTGGAGCCTGCCACTGGCGGTGATCCTGATCGTACCGATGACCCTGCTGTCGGCCATCACCGGTGTGATTGCCTCCGGCGGTGACAACAACATCTTCACCCAGATCGGCCTGATCGTACTGGTGGGCCTGGCGTGCAAGAACGCGATCCTGATCGTCGAGTTCGCCAAGGATAAACAGCTCGAAGGCCTCAACCCGCTGGCTGCGGTCCTCGAAGCCTGCCGCCTGCGTCTGCGGCCGATCCTGATGACCTCCTTCGCGTTCATCATGGGTGTCGTGCCTTTGGTGTTCTCCAGCGGTGCCGGTGCCGAAATGCGTCATGCCATGGGTGTGGCGGTGTTCTCCGGGATGCTCGGGGTGACCTTCTTCGGCCTGTTGCTGACGCCAGTGTTCTACGTATTGATTCGTAACTTTGTCGAGCGCGGCCAGACACGCAAAGCTGCCAAGGCCAACCTGAAGCTGGAGTCGCACTGATGAGTTTGAAAGCGTTCCTGCCGAGCCTGCTGGCACTGGCCTTGAGTGCCTGTGCCGTGGGCCCCGACTACAAGACTCCAACCACCGAGGCGGCCAACATCACGGCCGCCACCGATGGCGCCGCCGGCCAGAAGAACTTTGACCGTTCACATTTCGAAGGCATCTGGTGGCAACAGTTCGAAGACCCGACCCTCAACCAGTTGGTGACGCAATCACTGCAAGGCAACCGCGATCTGCGCGTTGCCTTCGCCCGCTGGAAAGCTGCGCGGGCGATCCGCGATGACGTCAGCAACGACGCCATGCCGACCATCACCAGCCGCGTCAGCAGTGACCTGGGCAAAGGCCAGATCCCGGGCCAGACCACCAAGCGGGTCAACAGCGAACGCTATGACCTGGGCCTGGACATGGCCTGGGAGATTGATCTGTTCGGTCGCATCCAGCGCAACCTGGAGTCGGCCAACGCCGAGCAACAGGCGTTCGAAGCCGACCTGTACCAGCTGCAAGTGACCATGATTGCCGAACTGGTGGACTCCTACGGGCAACTGCGCGGCGCGCAACTGCGGGAGAAAATCGCCCTGGCCAACCTGGAAAACCAGCGCGAGTCGCGCAAGATCACGGTCAGCCTGCGTGATGCCGGCGTCGGCGACCAGCTCGATGTGGAGCGTGCCGACGCGCGACTGGCGTCGGTTGAAGCCAGCGTGCCGCAACTGCAGGCCGAACAGGTGCGGCAGAAAAACCGTATCGCCACCCTGCTGGGTGAACGTCCGGACAAGCTGACCGTGGACTTGAGCCCCAAAGACCTGCCGGCGATTGCCAAGGCCTTGCCGATCGGCGATCCGGGCGAGCTGCTGCAACGCCGTCCGGACATCCTCAGCGCCGAACGCCAACTGGCTTCGGCCACCGCGCGTATCGGCGTGGCCAAGGCGGATCTGTTCCCTCGGGTCAGCCTCAGCGGCTTCCTCGGCTGGACCGCCGGACGTGGTTCGCAGATTGGTTCTTCGGCGGCCAACGCCTGGGCGCTGGGCCCGAGCATCACCTGGGCCGCGTTTGACCTGGGTAGCGTAAAAGCCCGCATACGTGGCGCCGACGCCGATGCCGAAGGCGCCCTGGCGACCTACGAGCAGCATGTGTTGCTGGCCCTGGAAGAATCGGAAAACGCCTTCAGCGACTACGGCAAACGCCAACAGCGCCTGATCTCGCTGATCCGTCAGAGCGAGTCCAGCCGCTCGGCCGCCGACCTCGCGCAAATCCGCTACCGCGAAGGCACGTCCGATTTCCTCGTGCTGCTCGATGCCCAGCGAGAACGCCTGGCGGCCGAAGACACTCAGGCCCAGGCTGAAGTGGACCTGTATCGCGGCATAGTCGCGATCTACAAGGCCCTCGGAGGTGGCTGGCAGCCGGAGACGGTCGCGAGCAACTGACCCGATGCCTTAAAGCGCTCCTTTGGTTGGCCGCAACCAACCAATTTCCTTGCCCTGCGTCTCATTCGGTCGCGGGGTTTTTTTTGCCTTTGCAGACAACGCAAATCCCTTGTAGGAGCGAGCTTGCTCGCGAAAAACTCGAGGGCGCCGCGTTTTTTCAGGGCTCCCGCGTCATCGTTGTCGACCATCGCGAGCAAGCTCGCTCCTACAGGGTTGGCCGCAACTAACCAATTCCTTAGCCCTGCGTCTCATTCGGTCGCGGGGCTTTTTTTTGACTTTGCAGACAACGCAAATCCCTTGTAGGAGCGAGCTTGCTCGCGAAAAACTCCAGGGCGCCGCGTTTTTTCAGGGCTCCCGCGTCATCGTTGACCACCATCGCGAGCAAGCTCGCTCCTACAGGGTTGGCCGCAACCAACCAGTTTCCTTGCCCTGCGTCTCATTCGGTCGCGGGGCTTTTTTTTGCCTTGTCCAGGCAACGCATATCTCTTGTAGGAGCGAGCTTGCTCGCGATGGACTCAAGAGCGCCGCGTTTAGTCAGTTAACACGCGACATCGTTAACGACCATCGCGAGCAAGCTCGCTCCTACAGGGATCAGGGGTGTTCCTGGACGGTCACCGTCGCGGTGGTCCCGGCGCGCAATTTGTCTTTACCGGCATAATCGGCATCGATCTCGATCCGCACCGGCACCCTTTGTGCCAGTTTGACCCAGGTGTAACTGGGGTTGATATTCGCCAGCAATCGTCCGCCCGGCAGGTTTTCCCGGTCGGCGATGGCGAAGGCAATGCTCTGCACTTTGCCGCCGAACGTTTCGCCACTCATCAACTCGATCTTGACCCGGTCGCCCTCCCCGATCCGCGGCAGCTTGGTTTCTTCAAAGTAACCACTGACATAGAACGAATCGCTGTCCACCAGTGCCAGCAATGGACCGCCGGCCGAAGCGTAGTCGCCCTCCCGGGTCAGCAGATTGGTGACGTAGCCGGTCACAGGGGAGACGACGTGGGTACGCTGCAAGTCGAGCTCGGACTGGGTCAGTGCCGCGATGGCCAGTTGCACGTTGGCCTGGGCCAACACCAGATTGGCCTGATTACGCAGCAGGTCAGCCTGGGCCACCGACACATCGGTGTTGGCTTTTTCCCACTCTTCGCCGGAAATCGCCGAACGATCCTTGAGCGTGCGCCGCCGTTGTTCCTCGCTCTGACGTTGCTTGAGCAAGGCTTCGCTGGCGGTAATGTTCGCCTGGGCCTGCCCGAGCGAGGCTTTCGACACCTCAACCGCACGTTTGGCATGTTCCACTGCCAGCGTGTAACGCGCCGGATCGATCTCCAGCAGCGCCTGGCCTTTGTTCACGTGTTGGTTGTCCTGCACGGCCAGGCTGACGATCCGCCCGGAAACATCGGCGGACAAGGTCACCACATCGGCACGCACCCGGGCATCCCGGGTCCAGGGCGCACGGGTGTAATGCTCCCAGGCGAACCAGCCCAGGATGAGCGCCAGCAGCACCACCGCGACCGTCGTGAGTCGGGAAAGGATGTTCTTCAAGGCATCAGGCTCCCATCACCAGTATCAACGTGGCGCAGACACAAACGTACAACGCGCCTTCGAACAGTGCCTCATGCCAGACAAACTGCAGCACACCGAGACGGCGCAACGTCCAGTCCAGCAACAGGAAAATCGGCAGGCCCAACAGCAGCGCCTGAGCAATCGGGGGCAGATAGGCACCACCCACTTCCAGATCAATGGGCAAGGACAGGGTCTCCTTCAAGGCCAGCGGGTTGAAAGTAGCCGCGATACCGCTCGACGAACGACACCACGATCAGCAGCGCCACACGCATGCGGAACACCGACCACAAGCGCTCATGAACATCGGTATGCAGGGCATCCAGTTCGTCGCCCAAGGCGCGCAGGTTGTCGAGTACCTGCGCCACTTCGACTCCGGGCCGGCCGGCAACCAGCCTTCCGGTATCCCGGACGGTCGAAAACAGCCGACTTTGCAGATCCGCACTCAACAGTGCGTTGTTCTGCCCCTGCTGCCGCAGCTGATTCAAGGCAATACCCAGTGCCATGCAGCCCAGGCTGGTTTGAAACCGCTCACGCGATTGTGGCTCCTGGGTCGCTGGCAGCAGCCCCAGCATCATGGTCAGGCGATCAACCATTCGACTCTCGAAAGCAAACTGCTGTTCATCGGTTGCCGAGGTTTTCAGCAAGGCATACACCTGCTCGCAGTTCTCTCTATGCAGCCGGCGCATGCGCAAGTCCGGCATGAACGGAAAGATCAGCACATACACACTCAACGCGAGCACGGTCGCGCAGGTATAAGCCCCGGCAAATTCGAACCACTGGGTCGCGGTGTTTTGACCGATCCCCACGTTCAACGGTCCGAGCAGCAGAAAAGTCGTGAGCCCCAGGCCCATGCCGGTACCGGTAGTGGGTGGACTGGCCAACCCCACTGCAACGGCATAGAGCAAGGGTGCCAGCAGCAAGGCAAGCATCTCGAAATTGCTGATCATCGGAACAAACATGAACTGAAGGAGCGCCGAGGCCACCAGCGCCAGCACGAATCCCCGCGCATAGCTTTGAACGGCCAGCAGCGGCCGGGGAAACGTCGACATCAGCGAGCACAGGATACCCAGCAGCACCATGCCGGCTCGTGCACCGTCCCAGCCGGTTTCGATCCAGATCAGGCCGGCGATCAACAGCGCGGAAAAGGCCCGGATGGCATTCATGGTCGCCAGGGTGAAGTCCAGGTGCAGCGGATTTTCGCGCCCGCGAAACACGCTGCTGGCGGGTCGTCCGCTCTGGATGGCATCACTCAACTCCAGAATCTGCTCAAGCTGCTGTAGCAGGCGTGCCTGCTCCCAGCGCAGCGACCAGGCCAGCGAGCGCAAGGTGGCCGGCAGCGGCTCGGTCAATTGTTCGGCTCTGTAGGCCAGCTCATCAAAGCGTTGTTGCAACGACGTGAAGTAATGGCGCTGTTCACTGGACAGCGATCGCCCCTTACGCGCCAGTTCATCGAGAAAGGCCAGTTCCTCGGCGCGCAACCGTTGAATTTCTTCAGGCAGTTCGCCCTCCCAGCGCTCGGTCAACAGCAGGCGCTGGTGGCGCAGAGCTGTCAGGCGCGCGGTCAACAACACCAATTGGTTACCCAACAGTTGCACCAGGCCGTTGGCACTGCGTAACCGTGGCGCATCGAAGTACATGTGTCGGCGTACGCCCTCCAGGCCGCTGATCTGGCCCAGCAGCTGCATTTGCCGCAGCTGAAAGTCAGCTTCGCTCTCTTCAGTGCGGATGACCGCGCTGGCATGGGTGGCCAGCAACCGGGTGATCTGATCGATCCTGGCGAAGTAATCCCGGGCCACGGCTTCCGGCCTGGCGGTGAGCAGGCTGACCACACACACGCAGGCAACCGCCAGCAAGGTTTCGGTGAGGCGGGTCACCGCCAGCAAAAAGGTACCGTCCTGATCGGGAATCGCCAGCAACGCGATGACCACGGCGGTGTAGCCACTGAGCACGAACGCCCCGGAACTGGTGTAGCGCAACAGCGTGCCACCGGCGGTGCACAGCGCCAGCCACAACGCCAGGGTGGTGATGAACGGCAGCGGCGCCTGGGGAAAGATCGCCATGATCAACACCGCCACGGCCGCGCCCGCCGTGGTGCCGATCACCTGGCCAAAACTGCGGGCCAGCACCATGCCGCCCAGTGGCTGGCTGATGATGACCACGGCCATGATCGACCACTTGGGTTGCTCCAGATCGAACAAAAACGCCAGGTACAGGGTCAACAACCCGGCCGCCATGGTTCGCAAGGCAAACAGCAATACCCCGGGGCCGGGGTTGAGAATGGCCTTGAAGTACTGCAACAACGCTTGCATGGGAACACTCGTCGAGACGCCTCCAGCAAGCGTAGTCACTGCAGCGGGGCCTCGACAGGTTTTGCCGTCGACACCGCTTGCAGGCCCATTGAATCGTCAGTGAACGTCGTCAAGGTTTGACTCAAAGCCCGGCCTGACCGAAGCTGGCGCCTTTGCAAAAGTTAGCCAGCTTCCGGATTCCTGCATGCCCAAGTCCCGCCGCTATCTGTTTATCAGCCTCTTCGCCCTGCTCGTCATCGGCCTTGCGTGGTTTTCCCTGCGCGATACCACCCCGGTGGTTCCCGAAGCCATCCAGCATGGCTACAGCGAAGCGCTGGCTGCTGCCCGGGCCGGTCAACCAGGTGCCGCGCGCGTGCTCTATCAACAGTTGGGCCGTCCGGACCTGTCCCCCAAGCGGCGTGTCTGGTTGCATGCCGAGTTGCCCAACTATCCAAGCTCGGTGGCCCTGAAACTGGCGGATGCCGACTTGCAGGACGAGTCGCCCGAGGTGCGTATCGCCGCGATCAAAAGCATCAGCGGCCTGGTACCGAGCGGCCAGCGCAGTTTATTGCTGGGGCCATTGCTCGATGACAGCGAACAAAGCGTGCGGCTGGCCGCGATCAACGCGCTGCTGGGTTTGTCCCCGGATGATCTCGGTTTGTATTTCGGGCCGCTGGAGCAAGCCATCGATGCCTGGGAGCAAGTGCTCAAGAGCGAGCCGCAAAACGCCGAAAACCAATACCAACTGGCCCGGCTGCACCTGCACAACGCCGAACTCAAGGAAGCGCAACAGGCGCTGGACAACACCCTGCGCCTGGCGCCGGACAACTTGCCGGCGCTGGTGCTGCAAATCGAAGTACTGGATAAACAGGGCCAGAACGACGCCGCCCGGCAGCTGCTGGCCAGACAACTCCAGGCGCAACCCGACTCGGCCTACCTGCAACATGCCCTGGGCCTCTGGTTACTGCATCACGACCAAAGCGAGTTCGCCCTCCTCGGCCTGTCCAGGGCCGTTGAACTCGAGCCGAACAACCGGGATTACCGCTACGACCTGGCCACCACGTTGCATGTCGAGCAGGAACTGGATGCGGCACAGAAACAGTTGCAGGAAATCGTTCAGCGCCATCCGAACGATCGCAAGGCCCGGGTGCTGCTGATCAATTACTGGAAGGAAAGCGGGCAGCTGCAAAACGTGCAGATCCTGTTGGCCCAACTCGAACAGATGAACCCCGATGATCCGGCGTTGCAACAAGGGCTTTGACCTCGACTGACATTTCGTTGAGCCGATGTCTCGACCAAGGGTCAAGTGAACAGGCAGCTCGTCGCAGCAGCGCGCGGCGGCTTCCTCGATCCGGAAATGCAGATGATCACCAAGCCATTTACCTTCGATCTGTTGACAGCGAAAGTGCGGGAGATAATCAGCGCCTGAATGCGAGTGATGGACTTCTCAATGTTCCCGCCGTCACACCTGCATTGTCGTACCGGATACTTTTTTATGCGCCGCGATCACCTGCCCGTTTTGTTGTTCGTTGTATAAGTAGATCCCCACAGCGCTGACCTCATTAGCGGGTTTCAACTGCCTGATCCCGGCCCGCCATGCCGACTCTGAGGTCTGCAACCCCAATACAGCGGTCAGCCCTTTGTCGACTTCGGTATTGCCCAGCTTGTAAACCGACTGCACCGCCGTTTCGTGAATCAACGATTTTCCGGCGTCGATCAACTCCCCGCCTGTCGGCACGGTCATCAATTGGTGATGCCTACTTTCCTTGAGTCGAGAGCTCACACCGCCAACAAAGCGAATCGCATCGCTCACTGCAGTTTTCATCACGATACCGGCGACAGAGTTCAGTATCGGATGAACGCCTTCAGGCGCGCTTGCGGACCACATACCCTTAGCCATATTGCCGCTCAAATTGGCAATCGTATTAACGGCCAGCGCACCTCGCGTGCTGATATCCGGAGCAATGCTGGGACCTATCCTGGAAACTACCCGCCCAACCGCCTTCGTCCCCATTGATTTGACAACCCCTTCAACCATACTGATTGGGTCGGGTGCTGTTAAACCAAGGGTGAATCCCACACCAAAGCTGAGAATTCCCACACCCGCGACGGTCAGATTTTTGCGGATAACGCTGTAATCTTCGCGTTCCAGAACATGGGCCACAGTCGAGCCACCTACATAGCCCGCCGCCATGCCTGACATTATTGCGACGGGGTAACTTGCCATTCGCCCCAGCGATGCTTTCAAGGCCTTTCTTACCAGTTGCTTTGCGCCATATCCTGCGGCCGCCTTGACAGTTCCCCGGCCAATTGCAGCGAGGGTCGCAGTGATGCGCTTCACTTTGCCAATCCGGGTTTTGGCCAATCCGAGCCAGTCGACATGCCCGAGTGGATTGCCCCCCACCATCCGATACAGGTTCAACCCATCTAGCGTTCCCGCCGGATCGGCGTTCAACCAACGCTGTCGCCACGGCATGTAATACCGAAATCCGTAGTAATACAGCCCCGTTGCGTCCCGCTCCTTTCCTGAATACCGAATCGTCTTGTAGCTGGCCTCAACCTTGTCCCTACCCGCCCACCAGGCTGTGCCGCCGTAGGGATAGTAGCTTTCCTGGCTGATGAGTCTGGCGTCTTTATCCAGTTCCAGCGTGCAGGATTCCAGATGATCGGCAAGGCAGTAACGCAACTGATGCCGGGCACCTTCCGGTGACGAGCCCCTTTCCCAGTGAAGGATCCGCACGGTGCATCTACCGCACTGGACACTGATGACATGCAGAGTCTCATCGGGACTTGTACGAATCTCCACACCCGGCAAGTAGCGGGTTTCATGGGTACGGGTCAATGTGCCGGTGTAAGCCGTACGGATTTTTCGCACACGTTGGTCATCGCCGTCATAGACATAAACTTCCATGTCAGCAGGTTCGTCCTCGCGCACCACCTGATCGACCTGACGCAAGCGGTTGCGTGTATCCCAGTGCAGTGTCTGTCCCCGTTGAAGCACCTTGAGATTGCCGCAGGCGTCATACGCAGCAGCAATTTCACTGTCCCCTGGTGATTCGATGCCATCGCCCCACGGCAGGCTTCGGTTGCTCAAGGTTGCAACAGCCGTTCGCTCGGATCGATTTGCGCTGTCAGCGTAGTGATGCAGGGTATCCAGATTGCCACTGGCGTCGTAGTTGAACGTCTGGAGATAGTTCTCCAGTTGGCCAGGGTCCGGTGGCGAAACGAATGCCGGCAAATGGGGGCCGCCCGAGGCATTGCAACGTTGTCGACCGCTGGCTTCGATGAGTTGACCGAGGGTGTCGTACTGCCAGGTACTGATCGCGGCAACGCGTTGATTGCGCGAGTAGCGGATCGACTGGGTGTTGTCAGTGATACGAATCGGGTTACCGACTGGATCATAGGCATACGTCAGACTCTGTAACGGTGGCTGACCTGCCAGTTGCGCTTGCAGCGTTGCCAGCCGCCCATCCTCGGGATCGAAAACGGCGCGAGTGACTACGCCGTTACCGGCGGTTTGCTGCACGATTTGTCCGAAAGCGTTGTATTGAATGTCACCCATCAGGGTGATTTCATCATCGGCGTCAGCCAGCTTGATGCGGGTTTCGAACAATTGACCGGCAACGGTCTGACGCTGGAGTTGTTCGTTGCCCAAAGCATCAATATGCCGTACCCACTCGCCGACACTGTTAAAACCTATTTGTGTGAGCGCCCCTTGAGGCTCGAGCAATTTATCGCGCTCGGTTTCGTTCACTGGCCAGTCAGGCAATTGAACTTGCGCCAGAAAGCAACGAGTCTGCTGCAAACATGCACCGAACAAACTGAATTCGCTGAAGTGCTGAGTACCCGCACCGTCATCGTGACGGATCAACTGACCGCAGCGATTGTGCCTGGCGGACTCTGGCGAATCGTCGCCATACACAAAACAAGCCGTGCGCTGCTCTTCACCTGTCGCCGATTCAAAAACGCCCTCCGGGCGCAAAGAGAAATCGTAGGTCATGCGCAGGTGATTAAGTTTCTGGTCCCAATTTTCCAGCCTTTGCTGGGCAGCACCGTAAATACTAACCCGCCATCCGGCGTCCAGATTCACAGAGAGCAAAGGCTGCCCGGTGAGAGTGGTGACTGTGGTTTGATTGGCGGGTGCGGACCCATCGTGATCATGAAGAGCAAAAAGCCGGGGATCGCGGCTGTGACTGGCGCGGTTGCGGATGCTGTAGATATGTTGGGTGATGCGTGCTTGAGGGGCTTGGCTGACCGAGCACCGATGATAGGCAATTTCACGTACGACGGAGCGACGCGGATCAATCACTGAAAGTGTTGGTGTATGACGGTGCATTGCGCTCGCTCCGGATCACATGACGTCCGAAACGTTTATCTGCTGATACAACACCACCGTCAACTGTCAGAAACTACAGGTACGCGCATGACCAACACGCTTACGAAAGCATGTCCTGCATCAGTTCCTGCAACTTATCCAGATCGAATGGCTTGTCCAGGATCGGCGCCTTGCGGGTGATCGGGCTGTCGGTCTCGCGGATTTCCTGGGCATAGCCGCTGATGAAGATCACCTTGAGCTCCGGTCGCAGCTTCACGGCGGGCTCGGCGATCTGCACGCCGGAGATTCCACCGGGCAGGCGGAAGTCGGTGATCATCATGTCCAGGTGCGGCTTGCTCGCCAGGATCTCAAAAGCCTGCTCGCCGTTTTCGGCCTGCAATACGCGGTAACCCTCGCCTGACAGATAAGCGGACAGCACCATCAGAATCGACGGATCGTCCTCGACGACGAGTACTACATCTTGTGCATCTTCGCTCATGGGAAGCCTTTGTTCGGTCGTTTGCTGCTGATACGACCGTGGGGTCGATCAGAGGTTGCGTTTGGCTGGCTGTTTTCCTGCAGCGGCAGACAAACGCGAAACAAGGCGCCTTCGCCAATCCTGCTCTGGACCGTAATAGTACCGCCATGGGCGGTGACAATCTGTTCTGAAATAAACAATCCCAGGCCCAGTCCGGCAACGGCGTGCCTGGCCGATATCCGTTCGAACTGCTGGAAAATCCGCTTCTGGTTTTCCTCGCCGATGCCGATCCCCTGGTCCCGCACGTCCACCAGCGCCGTGCTCCCTTCACTGTAGACCTTCACCGAGACCGGGCTCTTGGCCCCATAGCGCAAGGCGTTGGTCAACAGGTTGGAAATGACCTGTTCAATACGAAATTCATCCCAGTTTCCGATCACCGGCTGCTCGGCATCCAGCGTGACCGACGCCTCGGCGGCGTCGATTTGCCGGGAAAAATTATGCAACAGGTCGCGAATCAACGCGCAAAGGTCGAACCGTGTCGGCCGGATCGACAACTTTCCGGTGCGAATGCGCGAAACATCGAGCATGTCTTCGATCAAGCGAATGAGGCTTTTGATCTGCCGTTCGTCGCGGTCGACCATGGCGTGCATCTTGTCCAGGGTGAAGGCGGCGGCGTTGTCCCGGGCCAGGTGCATCTTGCGCAACTGGGTTTCAAGGATCAGGCCGTTGAGCGGCGTGCGCACTTCGTGGGCGACGACAGACATGAAGTCATCGCGCATGCGCACCGCCTGTTCCAGTTCCAGCCGGGTGTTTTGCAGTTGCTCGAGCAATGCCTCCTGCTCTCGGCGGCTCTGCTCCAGGGCCAACACCTGTTCCTGCATCGCCTTGCTCTGGCGATACAGGTCGACGAACACATTGACCTTGCTCTTGACCGCATGGATGTCCAGCGGTTTGTGCAGGAAGTCCACGGCACCGCTTTCATAGCCCTTGAACGCGTAGTTCCGTTCACGCCCGGCGGCGCTGACGAAAACAATCGGGATGTTCCTGGTTTTTTCCGTGCCACGCATCAGCTCGGCCAACTCGAAGCCATTCATGCCGGGCATCTGCACATCGAGGATGGCCATGGCGAATTCGTGTTGCAACAGCAGTGACAAGGCTTCGTCGGCGGACAACGCCTTGTACACGATCCGGTCCTCACACTTGATCAGCGCTTCGAGCGCCAGCAGATTCTCCGGCAGATCGTCGACGATCAGCAGTTTGGCCGGGATATTACTCAGCATGCGATTCGTTCCAGCTCGACAAGCAGACGGCCAATGCCGCGTACGAGGCACCGATCACGATCGCTTCGATAACTGTAAGGTTCGTTGCACTGCTCATGATTTTCGGTAGATCCGTTCTTGTTTGACCAGCGGCTCGAACTGATTGCCGAAGGCTGAAAAACTCGGGGTTTCCTTACTGCCCAACACCAGAAAACCGCGATGGCAGAGGGATTCATAAAACAGTCCGAATGCCCGATTCTGAAGTTTTTTATTGAAATAAATCAGTACGTTACGACATGAAATTAATTGAGTTTCTGAAAATACGCTGTCCGTCGCCAGGCTGTGATCGGCGAAGGTCACGTTCTCGCTCAGGGTCTTATCGAAAATCGCGTACCCATAGGCCGCCGTATAGTAGTCGGCAAACGAACACTGGCCACCGGCCTGCTGATAATTAGCAGTGTAGGCGCGGACATTCTCCATCGAGAAAATCCCTTGCCTGGCTTTTTCCAGGGAGCGCGGATTGATGTCGGTGGCATAGATGATCGTGCGGTCGAGCAGGCCCTCTTCGCGCAGCAGAATGGCCATCGAATACACCTCTTCACCGGTGCTGCATCCGGCGATCCAGATCTTGATCGAAGGATAGGTTCGAAGCAGCGGCACCACTTCCTTGCGGATGGCCATGAAGTGCGAAGGGTCGCGAAACATCTCGCTGACCGGAATAGTCAGCAATTGCAGCAATTGCATGAAGGCCGTCGGATCGTGCAGGACCTTTTCCTGCAGCGCCGAGATGGTACTGCACTCGAACTGACTCATCGCATGGTTGACCCGGCGCTTGATTGAAGCGCCGGAATAATCACGAAAATCGTAGCTGTACTTGAGGTAGATCGCCTCGATCAACAATCGCAATTCGATATCGCTGTTTCGCTCCACTGAAAAACTGCGCTCCACTAGATGCGTTCCATCTTCGGTAACCACACACGAATCAGCGAAAACAGTCGATCCAGGTCGATGGGCTTGGCCAGGTAATCGTTGGCGCCGGCTTGCAGGCACCGCTCCTGATCGTCCTTCATGGCCTTGGCGGTCACCGCGATGATCGGCAGCTTGCGCCAGCGCGGGTCCTTGCGGATTTCAGCCGTGGCTTCAAAACCATCCATCTGCGGCATCATCACATCCATCAACACCAGATCGATGTCCTCCACTTCATTCAATCGTTCAATCGCTTCAAGGCCGTTGCGGCCAATGACCACAACTGCGCCCTTTTGCTCCAGCGCGCTGGTGAGGGCGAAAATGTTGCGCACATCGTCGTCCACCAGCAGCACCTTGCGGCCTTCGAAGACCTTGTCGCGGCTGCGGGCGACCTTGAGCATCTGCTGCCGCTCATGGGACAACCGTGATTCGATTTTGTGCAGAAAAAGCGTCACCTCGTCCAGCAGCCGCTCCGGAGAGCGTGCGCCCTTGATGATGATCGAACGCGAATACTTGCGCAGCTCGGCCTCTTCATTGCGGGTCAGGTTGCGCCCGGTATAGACGATGACGGGCGGAAATGAGCAGATGTCTTCGGTGGACATGCGCTTGAGCAAGTCATTGCCGAGCATGTCCGGCAGTTTGAGGTCGATGATCATGCAATCGAATACGCACGTGCGCAGCAGGTCCAACGCCTCCTGTGCCAGGCCAACGGCAGTGATCTCGATGTCATCGTCGCCGATCAGGCGGGCAATGCTGTCGCGCTGCAAATCGTCGTCCTCGACCAGCAGCACGCGCTTGACCTTCTGGGTCAGCTTGGCCTCAACGCGGGCAAATACATCCTTGAGTTCCTCGCGGGTGGTCGGTTTGACCGCATAGCCAATGGCGCCCATGTGCATAGCCGCTTCGACCCGGTCTTCGACCGAAATCACATGCACCGGGATATGCCGGGTTTCGGCGTGTTCCTTCAGGCGTTGCAGCACGGTCAGGCCGGAATGATCCGGCAGGCGCATGTCCAGCAGAATCGCATCGGGGATGAACGTCCTGGCCAGGTCGTAGCCTTCGTCGGCGCCATGGGCCACCAGGCACTGATAACCCAGTTCATGGGCAAGGTCGTAGAGGATGTGCGCAAAGTTCGCTTCATCTTCCACCACCAGAATACAGCGACTGCTGAACGGGCCGTTGTGGCGATCGTCGTCGAAACGCGGAATCTCGACTTCGGTTATCAGTGGCGACAACGTGGGCGGCGATACACTCGGCGCAGCCGCCACAGGAGCGGCTCGCATCGGTTCAACAGGCGCTTCACCGGGTTCTGCGTATTGCTGTGGCAAGACCAGGGTAAACACACTGCCCTGCCCCGGCGTACTGGTCACACTGATGGAGCCGCCGAGCAAGGCCGCCAGATCACGGGAGATCGACAAACCCAGCCCGGTGCCGCCATAACGCCGATTGGTGGTGCCATCGGCCTGGCGGAACGCTTCGAAGATGCTTTCGTGCTGGTCTGGCGCAATGCCAATCCCGGAATCACGGACGCTGAACGCGATGCCGTCGTTCAGCACAGGGGCGACGGACAGGCTGACACTGCCGCTTTCCGTGAATTTCAGCGCATTGGACAGCAGGTTCTTGAGGACTTGCTCCAGACGCTGGTGGTCGGTGAACAGTATCTGCGGCGCACCCTCCTGCATATCCACCTGGAAATCCAGCTGCTTGTCCGTGGCCAATGGCTGGAACAGGCCATGCAGGTTATCCACCAGGCGCGCCACGCTGGTGTTCTCTGGACGGATTTCCAGTTTCCCGGCCTCGACTTTGGAAATATCCAGAATGTCGTTGATCAGGTGGAGCAAGTCATTGCCGGCGGAGTAGATCGACTCGGCGAACTTGACCTGCTCGGCGCTGAGGTTTTGTTCCGGGTTTTCCGCCAACAGCCTGGCCAGGATCAATGAGCTGTTCAGCGGAGTGCGCAGCTCGTGGGACATGTTGGCGAGGAATTCGGACTTGTACTTGCTTGAGCGCTGCAACTCGACCGCGCGTTCCTCAAGCTGAATCTGCGCCTGGCTGAGCTCGGTGTTCTTCAAGTCCATGGCATCACGCTGATCGGCCAGCACCTGCGCCTGCTCGGCGAGTTGTTCATTGGTTTGCTCAAGCTCCAGCTGCTGGGTTTCCAGGTGAGCTTGCGATTCCTTGAGAGTCCGCGACTGCTCTTCGAGTTCCTCGTTGGCGGTCTTGAGCTCTTCTTGCTGCACTTGCAGTTCTTCGTTGAGCTGTTGGGTTTCGGCCAGCACTTCCTGCAGACGCTGACGATAGCGCGCCGCTTCGATGGAGGTGCCGATGTTGCCGGCTATCAGTTCCAGCAGTTCGGTGTCGCGGTCACTCAGAGGGCGCAGAAAGCCCAGTTCGATCACGCCGTTGACCCGCTCGTCGTCACTGGTCGGCACCACCAGCACGCTGCGTGGCAAACCTTCGCCGAGGCCGGAGCTGACCTTGAAATAATCGCCCGGCACCTCGTCGAGACGAATCAGCCGCGCCTGTTGCGCCACCTGGCCGACTATGCCTTCGTCGCTGTAGATCTGTTGTTCAAGGGCTTCCTGTTCACGGGAGAAACCATAGGAGGCAATGCGTTTGAGGCCTCCATGATCTTCCCGGAGATAAATCGCCCCCACGGCGGTGCCCAGGTACTGCGCGCAAAATTGCAGGATGTTGCGTCCCAGCAGGTTAAGGCTCAATTGCCCCAGCACCTGCTCCGCGAGCTCGGTCTGGCCGTTGCGCAGCCAGGCCTGCTGCTCCAGACGATGGGCGCTGGCTTGTTGGGCAGCGAGATTGACGCTGTAACTTTGCGAAAGATTGAGCAGATCGCGGCGTCCGACATACGCCAGCAAGCCGCTGACGCCGGCAATGAACAACAGATAGAGGCTGATGCTCCAGACTGTGCTCTGCCTCACCTCTTCATTGCGAGCGGTGCGCAACTGCTGTTCGGTGTCGATCACTTCCTCGAACTGCTTGCGAATTTCATCGGTCAGGCGCTTGCCGCGTCCGGCCTTGACCACGGCGCGATAGTCACCGCTGCTGCGCTGCAAATCGATCATCGATTGCGCATAGTTGGCCCATTCCATCTGCAATGCCTGCAACCGCAGCAGCCGGTCGGTTTGCACCGGATTATCGGCAGTCAGCTCGAGCAAGGTGTTGAGGGCCACGGCAATTCGCGGCTTGGCGGTTTCGTAGGGATCGAGGAAATGTTCGTCGCCACTGAGCAGGAAGCCGCGCATCCCGGTTTCCAGGTCCACGGTCAGCTTGACCGCTTCATTGGCGTTGTTGATCACCCGGTCGGTATGTTCCACCCACTTGATGGTCGACAGCAGATAGGTGATCAGCGAAACGAAGAACACCGCGCTGATGAGGCCCAGCCCCAATGGCAGGCTGATGTTGCGGCTCAGGAGTTTACGAAATCGTTGTTCATCAACCGAGGACGCTGAGGGCATGGGGCAGGCCTTGTCGAGCTGTCAGAATGCAGGGAGTTTGCCCCAGATCTGGCACATTGATCCAATTTTCTGACATGGCTGCACGCAAGGTCCTACATTCCGCTGCTCCCGTTCAGGCGCACGAGTTATCCTTGCGCGACCTGCAGTGCAATTCTTTTTCACGACGCCGGGAACTTGTCGGGATCCGCCACTTACTCATGCAAGAGGCCGACGACTTCACTCACCAGAAAACCCATCATTTTTCAGGAAAGCCATCATGTCCTCCGCCAACGTGCCCATTATCCTCGTCGTCGAAGACGATGCCATTGTGCGCATGCTGATCGTCGACGTACTGGAGGAACTGGAATTCAACGTGCTGGAAGCCGAGGGCAGCGAACAGGCGCTGGAGATGCTCAGGGACTCGAACCGGCACATTGATCTGATGATGACCGATGTGGGCCTGCCGGTCATGGACGGTCGCGAGCTGGCCAATGCAGCACGTGCTTTGCGTCCAGCCTTGCCGATCCTGTTTGCCAGCGGGTATGCCGAAAACATCGAAGTGCCTCAAGGCATGCACGCGATCGGCAAACCGTTCTCCATCGATCAGTTGCGGGACAAGGTCACAAGCATCCTGGGGTGACCCTGCGCCCGGCTGTGGTTTAATGCGCGCCTTTTTCGTCCCCGCCCTGTCTCCGCTTCAAGGAATTCCCGTACATGAATCAGCCCCGCGCAACCAGAGTCCTGGTCATTGGTTACGTCTGGCCCGAGCCCCGCTCTTCCGCGGCCAGCGGGCATGTCATGCAAATACTCGAGGTGTTCCTGCAACAAGGCTGGGACATCACGTTCAGCAGTCCGGCCAGCTATGGCGAGCAACGCGCGGACCTGACGTCGCGGGGCATTCGCGAAGTACCTATCGAGCTGAACAACAGCAGTTTCGACACATTCATCAGCGAACTGGCGCCGGACATCGTGTTGTTCGATCAATTCATGATGGAGGAGCAGTTCGGCTGGCGGGTCGAGAAGCATTGTCCCGATGCCTTGCGCGTGCTCGAAAGTTGCGACCTGCAAAGCCTCAGGCAGGGTCGGCATCAACGCCTCAAGGAGCGCTTGAAGGCCAGTGAGGACAACAATGACTTCAGCGGCCTGTTCGCCCCGGCGTCGCGTGAAGAATTTGAACACATGGCCGATACCGACCTGGCGAAGCGCGAGATCGCCTCATTTTATCGTTGTGATTTGACGCTGATGGTTTCCGAAGTGGAAATCGAATTGCTGGTCGAGCAGTTCAGGATCCCGCGTAACCTGTTGCACTGGTGCCCATTGATGGTCGATCTGCCGACCAGCGCGCCAGTGGAGTACGAAGATCGCGCGCACTTTCTGCACATCGGCAATTTTCGCCATGCGCCCAACTGGGATGCCGTGCTCTGGCTGAAAACCGCGATCTGGCCGCTGATTCGCGCGCAACTGCCTGATGCGCAGTTGCACATCTATGGCGCGTATACCCCGCCCAAGGCCACCGCCCTGCACAACGCGGCACAGGGCTTTCATGTGATGAACTGGGCGGAAGATGCCTTGCACGTGATGTCGAAGACGCGGGTGTGCCTGGCACCGCTGCGCTTCGGTGCAGGTATCAAAGGCAAGATCGTCGATGCGATGCTCTGCGGCACGCCCAATGTCACCACGCCGGTCGGCGCGGAAGCCATGCACGGCGAAGAGCCCTGGCCCGGTGCCGTAACCCGTACGGCACGCGAGTTCGCTGAGAGTGCCGTGCAACTTTATCAAGACAAGACTCAGTGGCTGGCTGCCCAGGCGCAGGCCCGGCACTTGTTGGCCAGCCGCTACCCGCAGTCCATCCATGGTCCTGCGTTGATCGAAAGGCTGGTCGAATGCCAAAGGAATCTGCCACATATCAGGCGCGATAACTTCACCGGCAGCATGTTGCGCCATCATCAGCACAAAAGTACCCAGTATATGGCGCAATGGATCGAGGCGAAAAACCGAAACCAACATTCCGAATAAAGTTGATTATTGACCGCGTACATCCAATGACAAAATAATTGATCACCGTCAACTAACACTGCTTTGGCGCAACTTGTTATTCATCAATCAATGCAAGGATGCATTAATGAACAATACAACCGAAGACAATTACGCACTCAATAACTGGATGAGCGCTACGCCGGCAATCGATAACCTGTCGCTTGGCGAGCTTACACTACCCGGCACGCACAATGCCGGGTGCGACTTGCAAGCGACCTATTCATTGATCCCCGGCGCACACTGGCTGGCTTGCCAGCACGATTCGTTCGCCGCTCAACTCAACAATGGTTCGCGCGTACTCGATTTACGACTGGACTTTGACGAGCCGGCCATGGAGTTTGAAAAATTCCGTTTCCAGCACAATGGCTTTCGCTCATCTCGTAACGTGCTAGGTTTATTTGCGGCTGTGAATCTGTTTTTGCGCGCCAACCCTGACGAGTTTGTGATTCTGGATTTCCATGAACTCAAGGATGGACAACAATCGTTCGACTACGCACTCTTCAACGAGATGATGCTCCGTTATCTTGGCCAGAGAATAATCCCTGCCGACAATAGAGGCCTGCCACTTGGCGTGCTTAAGAAAATCAGCGGCGAGCAACGAGTTCTGGTAACTGCCGAACAACATCCGGAGTTGGATCCCGCCTGGTTCTGCAAGAAAATCGAACACAAATGGAGCGGGATTGGCGACACAAATGTCCAGGAACTGGAGCAGCACATCACGAACGTATTGAAGGCTCCACCTCCGCGCACCACCTTGTGGTCACTGTCCGCCACAAGCTACTCGAAGCTGGGAGGCCCCGTCGATATCCATGATGAACTGGACACCTGGTTTGATCCCGTCACCCACTCCAGAAGCGAAAGGTGCAACATTATCAATGTCGATTTCATGGAAGAATCGAAACTGGTTTCCTGTTGCCGAAGCGCAAGCTTGATAAATGCCAGAAGAGCCAGAAAAGCCGGATAGTCCCGAAAGCCGAGAAGGCTCCCGTCAGGTTGCGCGACATCGACAACTGGCATTAGCCTCCCCACAAGAGGCATGATCAGGGCGCGATAACAAGAAAAGTGTATCGACATGCCCCGTATTGCCAGAATCACCGACCCTTCCTATGAATTGATGGACGACCACAACGGCTTGTCCATCATTTACCGCCAGCACGGTTTTCCCTGCCCGCTGGTGCGCTGGCATTTCCACAAGGAATACGAACTGCACCTTATCGTCGCCAGTTCCGGCAAGGTGTTCATCGGTGACTACATCGGCAACTTCTACCCGCATACCCTGTTCCTGACCGGCCCCAATCTGCCCCACAACTGGATCAGCCAGGTGGCCGAGGACGAAGTGGTGCCCAAGCGCGACATGCTGGTCAATTTCACCGACGAGTTGTTCGATAGCGGTTATCAGGTATTCGCCGAACTCAAGACCCTGGCACCGTTGCTGGAACGCGCGCAGTACGGCATCGAGTTTCGCTGCAAGCACACCATCGGCAAAGCGACCGAGCTGATGCAGCGCATCGCCGATACCAGCGGCATCACCCGGCTCGGGCACTTTTTCATTCTGCTGGAGTTGCTCGCGGCCACCGACGACTACCAATTGCTCTCTGGCGCCACGACCCCGCAACTGGCCGACGAGCACAACATCGATCGCACCAACCGCGCAGTGGATTACATCTTCGCCCATTACGCCCGGGAACTGCCGCTGGAAGAAGTTGCCGAGCACCTGGACATGAAGCCCACCTATTTCAGCCGCGTATTCAAGCAGGCCACCGGGCGCAATTTCATCGAGTTCGTCAATCGCCTGCGCATCAGCAAGGCCTGCGAGTTGCTGGCCGACGGCGACAAACCGGTCACTGACGTGTGCTTCGAATCGGGCTTCAACAATATTTCCAACTTCAACCGGCGCTTCCAGCAACTAAAGGGCATGACGCCTTCACACTACCGGCGGTTGGTGGTGCAGCGGTTGACCGAGCAAAACCTCGGTTAAACGCGACCCGATGTGGGAGCGGGCTTGCTCGCGAAAGCGCAGTGTCAGGTTGAGAAATATCGCCTGGCACTACGCTTTCGCGAGCAAGCCCGCTCCTACAAGAGGTCGTAGCCAAGCCTGAAACCTGTACGTATTCGATATCGTTTCCTCGCTGAAAAGCCCTTCCCAGCGTCTAGCGCCCTAAAGCCCAGTGCAAAAAAGTATCGAAACAAGTGCGATGGATGATTTGTTTCGCCCTCCATTGAAGGATGTAATCAGTGCACATTCTTCCTGCCTTCGGAAGACACAAAAACAATAACTGTCCTTCTGTACCCCGCCGGGTGCAGAAAAGGAGTGCACGATGCAACCTTCGGTAAAAACCCTGCTTGCCCTCACCTGCATGACCCTCAGCAGCGTCAGCCTTGGCGCCCAGACCCTGACCATTGCCACCGTCAACAACAGCGACATGATCCGCATGCAAAAGCTCTCGAAAACCTTCGAGGCCGAGCACCCGGACATCAAGCTCAACTGGGTGGTCCTCGAAGAAAACGTCCTGCGCCAGCGCCTCACCACCGACATCGCCACCCAGGGCGGACAGTTCGACGTGCTGACCATCGGCATGTACGAAGCCGCACTCTGGGGCGCCAAGGGCTGGCTGGAGCCGATGAAGGATCTGCCGGCCGGTTATGCCCTCGACGACGTGTTCCCGTCGGTGCGCGAGGGCCTGTCGGTGAAGGGTTCGCTGTATGCCCTGCCGTTCTACGCCGAAAGCTCGATCACCTATTACCGTACCGACCTGTTCAAGGACGCCGGCCTGAACATGCCCGAGCGCCCGACCTGGGAACAGATCAGCGAATTCGCCAGCAAACTCACCCACAAAGACAAAGAACAGTACGGCATCTGCCTGCGCGGCAAGGCTGGCTGGGGCGAGAACATGGCGTTGGTCACCACCGTTGCCAACGCTTATGGCGCGCGCTGGTTCGATGAACAGTGGCAACCGGAATTCAGCGGGCCCGAGTGGAAAAATGCGCTGAACTTCTACGTCGACACCATGAAAAAATCCGGTCCGCCGGGTGCCTCGAGCAATGGTTTCAATGAAAACCTGGCGTTGTTCAACAGCGGCAAATGCGCGATCTGGGTCGATGCCAGCGTCGCCGGCTCGTTCGTCACCGACAAGACCCAGAGCAAGGTCGCCGATCACGTCGGTTTCACCTTCGCGCCGCATCAAGTCACTGACAAGGGCTCGGCCTGGTTGTACTCCTGGGCGCTAGCCATTCCGACCAGTTCCAAAGCCAAGGACGCAGCGAAAACCTTCAGTGCCTGGGCCACTTCCAGGGAATACAGCGCGCTGGTCGCGGAAAAGGACGGCATCGCCAACGTGCCGCCGGGCACCCGGGCCTCCACCTACAGCGAGACGTACATGAACGCAGCGCCGTTCGCCAGGGTCACGCTGGAGTCGCTCAAAGCCGCGGACCCGGGCAAGCCGGGGGCCAGGCCGGTGCCTTACATCGGTATTCAGTTGGTGACCATTCCCGAGTTCCAGGGCATTGGCACGCAGGTTGGCAAATCCTTCTCTGCGGCGCTGATCGGCCAGACCACGGTCGACCAGGCCTTGGCGGCGGCCCAGCAAACCACTGAACGCGAAATGAAGCGCGCGGGTTATCCCAAGTAACCCCGTACCCAATGTGGGAGCGGGCTTGCTCGCGAAAGCGGCATACCAATCGCAAAAATTGTGTCGGATGTACCGGCCTCTTCGCGAGCAAGCCCGCTCCCACAGTTGATCTTCATATGCCTGTAATCAAACGGTTCTGATCACCATGAATACTTCAACTGCCAAAGCTCACATGGACATTGTCCAACCCCGGCGCAAAAGCCGCATGGCCAACCCCGGCTGGTTTCTGGTCAGCCCTTCGGTGGCATTGTTGCTGCTGTGGATGATCGTGCCACTGGGCATGACCCTCTACTTTTCGATGATCCGCTACAACCTGCTCAATCCCGGTGAAAACGAGTTCGTCGGGCTGGAAAACTTCAGCTATTTCCTGACTGATTCCGGGTTCCTGCCCGGCGCCACCAACACATTGTTGCTGGTGGGCAGCGTGCTGCTGATCAGTGTGGTGTTCGGCGTGCTGATCAGTGCCTTGCTGGAGGCCAGCGAATTTTTCGGTCGCGGTATCGTGCGGGTGATGCTGATCTCGCCGTTTTTCATCATGCCCACCGTCGGCGCGCTGATCTGGAAAAACCTGATATTCCATCCGGTGTCGGGGATTCTTGCCTACGTCTGGAAGCTGTTTGGCGCGCAACCGGTGGACTGGCTGGCGCACTACCCGCTGCTGTCGATCATCGTCATTGTCTCGTGGCAATGGCTGCCCTTCGCGATCCTGATCCTGATGACCGCCATGCAGTCCCTCGACCAGGAACAGAAGGAAGCCGCGCGCCTGGACGGTGCCGGGCCCATCGCGATCTTCTGGCACTTGACCCTGCCGCACCTGGCGCGGCCGATTGCGGTGGTGGTGATGATCGAAACCATCTTCCTGCTCTCGGTGTTCGCCGAAATCTTCACCACCACCAACGGCGGCCCCGGCTACGCCTCGACCAACCTCGCCTACCTGATCTACAACCAGGCGCTGGTGCAGTTTGACGTCGGCATGGCTTCGGCGGGCGGTTTGATCGCCGTGGTCATCGCCAACATCGCCGCGATCATTCTGGTGCGGATGATCGGCAAAAACCTGACCGACAAAGCCTGAGGCCTGCCATGACTCTTCAACAATCCCGTCGCTTGCAAAGCCTGTTGCTCGGTACGTTGGCCTGGGCCATTGCGATCCTGATTTTCTTCCCGATCTTCTGGATGGTGCTGACCAGTTTCAAGACCGAAATCGATGCCTTCGCCACGCCGCCGCAGTTCATTTTCATGCCGACGCTGGAGAACTACCTGCACATCAACGAGCGCAGTGACTACTTCAGTTTTGCCTGGAACTCGGTGGTGATTTCCTTCAGCGCCACGGCCCTGTGCCTGCTGATCGCAGTGCCCGCGGCCTACTCCATGGCGTTCTACGAAACCCAACGCACCAAAGGCACGCTGCTGTGGATGCTCTCGACCAAAATGCTGCCGCCGGTGGGCGTGCTGATGCCGATCTACCTGCTGGCCAAGAGTTTCGGCCTGCTCGATACGCGCATTGCCCTGATCGTCATCTACACGCTGATCAACCTGCCGATCGTGGTCTGGATGATTTACACCTACTTCAAGGACATTCCCAGGGACATCCTCGAAGCCGCAAGGCTGGACGGCGCGACGCTGGCGCAGGAAATGCTCCGGGTGCTGCTGCCAATCGCCAAGGGCGGCCTGGCGTCCACGGTGCTGCTGTCGCTGATCCTGTGCTGGAACGAGGCGTTCTGGTCGCTGAACCTGACCTCGTCGAAAGCCGCGCCACTGACCGCGTTGATCGCCTCGTATTCGAGCCCCGAAGGGTTGTTCTGGGCCAAGTTGTCGGCGGTCTCGACCCTGGCCTGTGCGCCGATCCTGATCTTCGGCTGGATCAGCCAGAAACAGCTGGTGCGCGGCCTGTCGTTCGGCGCAGTGAAATGAAAATCGACTCGATTGCTGTAGGAGCGAGCTCGCTCGCGATGGACGTGAACGATGACGTGTACCACCTGGATGAACGCGCCGCCCGCAAGTTCATCGCGAGCAAGCTCGCTCCTACAGGTTCAACCGAATAACGAAAATGGAGGCCCATCACCATGGCCAACCTGAGAATCAAGAATCTGCAAAAAGGCTTCGAAGGCTTTTCCATCATCAAGGGCATCGACCTGGAAGTGAATGACAAGGAATTCGTGGTTTTCGTCGGTCCTTCGGGCTGCGGCAAATCCACCCTGCTGCGTTTGATCGCGGGGCTGGAGGAAGTCAGCGGCGGCACCATCGAACTCGATGGCCGCGACATCACTGAAGTGAGCCCGGCCAAGCGCGATCTGGCGATGGTGTTCCAGACCTACGCCTTGTACCCGCACATGAGCGTGCGCAAGAACATGTCGTTCGCCCTCGACCTGGCGGGTGTAGCAAAAACCGAAGTGGAGAAAAAGGTCAGCGAAGCGGCGCGCATCCTTGAGCTGGGGCCGATGCTGGAGCGCAAACCCAAGCAACTCTCCGGCGGCCAGCGCCAGCGTGTGGCGATTGGCCGGGCCATCGTGCGCAATCCGAAAATCTTCCTGTTCGACGAACCGCTGTCCAACCTCGATGCCGCCCTGCGCGTGCAGATGCGCCTGGAGCTGGCGCGACTGCACAAGGAGCTGCAGGCGACCATGATCTACGTGACCCACGATCAGGTCGAGGCCATGACCCTGGCGGACAAGGTCGTCGTGTTGAATGGCGGCAGGGTCGAACAGGTCGGCTCGCCACTGGAGCTGTATCACCAGCCGGCCAACCTGTTTGTCGCGGGGTTTCTGGGCACGCCGAAAATGGGCTTTCTCAAAGGCAAGGTCACCCGCACCGATAGCCAGGGCTGCGAAGTGCAACTGGACGCCGGAACCCGCATCAGCCTGCCATTGAACGGCGGCCGTCTGAGCGTCGGCGGTGCAGTGACGCTGGGTATCCGCCCGGAGCATCTGGAACTGGCCAAACCGGGTGACTGCACCTTGCAGGTCACCGCCGATGTCAGCGAACGCCTGGGCAGCGACACGTTCTGCCACGTCCTGACTTCGTCCGGTGAACCCCTGACCCTGCGTGTTCGCGGCGATCTGGCCAGCCGCTACGGTGAAACCCTGAGCCTGCACCTGGATGCGCAACACTGCCATTTGTTCGATGCCGACGGCGTGGCGTTGACCCGCCCGTTGCGCATTGCTGCCTGACTTCAGAGAGCACGCGATGAAACTCAACAAACACAACCTCAACCGCCTCGCGCCCGAAGTGGTCCTGCCCGCCTACGTGTTGGGCGACACCCGCCAAGGCATCGCGCACATCGGCGTCGGCGGTTTCCATCGCGCCCACCAGGCGTTTTACACCGATGCGCTGATGAACACCGGAGACGGTCTGGACTGGGCCATTTGTGGCATCGGCTTGCGCGCCGAGGACCGCCGCGCCCGTGATGAACTCAAGGATCAGGACTGCCTGTTCACCCTGTTCGAACTCGGCGATGGCGACGACACCGAAGTCCGGGTAATCGGGGCCGTCCGCGACATGCTGCTGGCTGAAGACGACGCCCAGGCGTTGATCGACAAACTGGCCAGCCCCGAGATCCGCATTGTCTCGTTGACCATCACCGAAGGCGGTTACTGCATCGACGACAGCACCGGTGAGTTCATGGCGCACTTGCCGCCAATCCAGCATGACCTGGCGCACCCGGACACCCCGAAAACCGTGTTCGGCTTCCTCTGTGCCGCGCTGGCCAAGCGCCGCGCCTCCGGCACAGCGGCCTTCACCCTGATGTCCTGCGATAACCTGCCGCACAACGGCGCTGTCACCCGCAAGGCCTTGCTGGCATTCGCCGCGTTGCGCGATGCCGGTCTGCGGGACTGGATCGAGCGCAACGTGAGCTTTCCCAACGCCATGGTCGACCGCATCACACCGATGACCAGCACAGAACACCGCCTGCAACTGGCCGACAAACATGGGGTGGACGATGCCTGGCCGGTGGTCTGCGAACCCTTTGTGCAATGGGTGCTGGAAGACAAATTCGTCAACGGTCGCCCGGCCTGGGAAAAGGTTGGCGTGCAGTTCACCGACGACGTTACGCCCTACGAAGAAATGAAGATCAAGCTGCTCAACGGTAGTCATCTGGCGCTGACGTACCTTGGATTCCTGAAGGGTTACCGTTTCGTCCACGAAACCATGAACGACCCGCTGTTCGTGCGTTACATCCGCGCCTACATGGACCTGGACGTGACGCCACAACTGTCGGCGGTGCCGGGAATTGACCTGACCGAGTACAAAAACACCCTGGTGGCGCGTTTCTCCAATCAGGCGATTGCCGATCAACTGGAGCGCGTTTGCTCGGACGGTTCGTCAAAGTTTCCTAAATTCACCGTACCCACCATCAACCGCCTGATCGCCGATGGCCGCGAGACCAAGCGTGCGGCCTTGGTGGTGGCGGCGTGGGCACTGTACCTCAAGGGCGTGGATGAGCATGGCGAGACTTACTCGATCCCGGACCCACGGGCGGCATTCTGCCAGGTGCTGGTGGCCGATGATGTGCTGATCACCCAGCGCTTGCTGGCGGTCGAGGAGATTTTTGGTACGGCTATTTCGCGTTCGCCGGAGTTTGTCGCGGCGTTCGAGTGGTGCTGTAACAGTTTGCGCGAAGTGGGTGTGACAAGAACTCTGGAGCGGGTCTTGGCGTAGTGTCGGTGGTGTGGCTACTGCCGTCTTCGCGAGCAAGCCCGCTCCCACAGGGTTTGGTGTTCCTTGTGGGAGCGGGCTTGCTCGCGAAGGCGGCCAGACAGGCACCGGTGATACTGAATCCAGACTTGTATCAAGCTGACGACCAAGGATCCTCCATGACAACCCGACAACTCTTCCTCGGCATCGACTGCGGCACCCAGGGCACCAAAGCCATCATCCTCGACGCGGCCACTGGTGAAGTGCTCGGCCAGGGAGCTGCCAGCCACAGCCTGATCAGCGCTGCCAATGGTCGCCGCGAACAGGACACCCAGCAGTGGCTGGAAGCCTTCGCCAGCGCCACCCGCCGCGCCTTGCTCGCGGCCAGCGTCGATGGCCAGTCGATCCTCGGCATTGGTGTGTCCGGCCAGCAACATGGCCTGGTGCTGCTCGACGAGCATGGCAAGGTGCTGCGGCCGGCCAAACTCTGGTGCGACACTGAAACCACCCCGGAGAATGACCGCCTGCTGGCCCACCTGGGTGGCGAAAAGGCTTCGCTGGAACGCCTCGGCGTGGTCATCGCGCCAGGCTACACCCTGTCCAAGCTGTTATGGACCAAAGAGCAGCACCCCGAGATTTTTCCCCGCATCGCCCGCATTTTGCTGCCCCACGACTACCTCAACCATTGGCTCACCGGCCGCAGTTGCAGCGAATACGGTGATGCCTCGGGCACCGGGTATTTCAATGTGCGTACGCGCCAGTGGGATGTGCACTTGTTGCGTGACATCGACCCGAGCGGACGCCTGCAAGCCGCCCTGCCGGAGCTGATCGATGCCCACCAGGCGGTCGGCACGATTCTGCCGGGCATTGCCGAACACCTGGGTATCAACCCACGGGCACTGGTGTCCAGTGGCGGCGGCGACAACATGATGGGCGCCATCGGCACCGGCAATATCCAGCCCGGTGCAATCACCATGAGCCTCGGGTCGTCAGGCACGGTGTACGCCTATGCCGATCAGCCGATCGTCGCCCCAGATGCTGCGGTTGCCACGTTCTGTTCTTCAAGCGGTGGCTGGCTGCCTTTGATCTGCACCATGAACCTGACCAATGCCACCGGACTGATTCGTGACCTGCTGGACCTGGACATCGACCAGTTCAATACGCTCGTTGCCAAGGCCCCCATCGGTGCCGAAGGTGTGAGCATGCTGCCGTTCTTCAACGGCGAGCGGGTGCCCGCCCTGCCCCATGCCAGCGCCAGCCTGTCGGGCTTGACCATGACCAACCTGACCCGGGCCAACCTGTGCCGCGCGGTGGTCGAAGGCACGACGTTCGGATTGCGATACGGACTGGACCTGCTACGCCACAATGGCTTACAAAGCCGCAGCATTTGCCTGATCGGCGGCGGCTCGAAAAGTGCGGTCTGGCGGCAAATCATCGCCGACACCATGAATACACCGGTGATCAGCACCGAACAAAGCGAGGCCGCGGCCCTCGGCGCAGCGATTCAGGCGGCCTGGTGCGTAGCCCGGGCGAACGGACGCGAAGACAGCCTGGCGGACTTGTGCGAGCGCTGCGTGAAACTCGACCCTGCCAGTGAAACCCTGCCGGTCGCCGACAATGTGCAGGCCTGTCAGCAGGCTTATGAACGCTATCGACAGCATGTCGCAACCCAATTTGAAGAGTGAACAACTATGTACCTGGTGTGTGGCGAAGCGCTGTTCGATTTTTTCAGTGAAAACGACGCCAGCGGTATGGCTTCCAAAGTGAGTTTCAAAGCCATTGCCGGCGGCTCGCCGTTCAACGTGGCAGTGGGATTGCGCCGGTTGGGCGTGGACGCGGCGCTGTTTGCCGGGTTGTCCACCGACTACCTGGGCCGGCGCTTGCTGCAAGTGTTGCAGGATGAAGGCGTGCGCCAGGAATTCCTGCTCGACTTTGCCGCGCCGACCACCCTGGCGATGGTCGCGGTCGGGGCCAATGGCTCGCCGCAGTACAGCTTCCGTGGCGAAGGCTGCGCGGATCGGCAATTGCAACCGGAGCACCTGCCGGCACTCGGGCCTGAAGTGCGCGGCTTGCATATCGGCTCGTTTTCCCTGGTGGTGCAGCCGATCGCCGACACACTATTGGCATTGGTGCGCCGGGAAAGCGGCAAGCGCCTGATCAGCCTCGACCCGAACGTGCGTCTGAATCCGGAGCCGGACATCGAACTATGGCGCACGCGGATCGCGACGCTGGTAGAACTGGCTGACCTGATCAAGGTCAGTGACGAGGACCTGCATCTGTTGTATCCCGGCCAGGACCCGGCGCAGGTGATCGAAGGTTGGTTGCAGCACCGCTGTCAGCTGGTATTCCTGACCCGGGGCGGCGAAGGCGCGACCGTGTTCAGCCGGGCCCATGGTTCGTGGTCGGTTCCCGCCTGTTCGGTAAAGATCGCCGACACCGTGGGCGCGGGCGATACCTTTCAGGCGGCGCTGATTACCTGGCTGACCGAACAGCAGCTGGATTCGGTGGAGGGTGTGAAGCAACTTGGCCGCGAGCAGATCGACCGCATGCTGAGGTTCGCCGTACAGGCGGCCGCGTTGACGTGCAGCAAGACCGGGCCGGATTTGCCTTATCGGCAGCAGTTGGAGATGAGCTGACACTGATGCCCTCATCGCGAGCAAGCTCGCTCCCACAGGGTTGCGGGTCGTTCACAACATTTGTGTCGACGCTCGGGCATTGTGGGAGCGAGCTTGCTCGCGATGACTTTCTATCAGGCGCCCGATGGTCTTAACTAATACACAGGATCGCGCAATCGCGGCAGGCGGCGTTCAACCGGGTTAACCCTCGCTTAACCGTGCGGTCCAACACTTCACTGGACCGCACGCCCTCAGACTGTTCTGACGCCCAGTGCGGCAGGTTCGACAAGCCACACATCGAACTGACATTCCGTTCGCACCGGAGATCGCTGATGAACACTCGCACCCTGCTGGTTACCACCGCCCTTGCCTGCACGGCGTTTGCCGGCCTGGCTCAGGCCAATGACACCACGACCTCTCAAGCCGTGCCCTATCACTACGGCATGCCATTGCATGTCAGCAAAGTGATTTCACTGACCGAGCCCGACACCCTGGAGTGCAAAGTGGTGAAGGCCGAAATGAAGTACATCGATGACACGGGAAAACCGGCAGAAATCACCTACCGTAAACTTTCCGACGCCTGCGAGAACCAAGGCTGACCGAAACGTCCGTTGGGGATTGGCCATGCCGGACCGGGCATTTTACTGGCCGTCGAGCTTGAACTGGCGCTGGGCCTGGGGTTCTTCCAGACCCGGCGTGTATCGGTGGAACTCGAAACCGCAGGTTAAAGCGCCTTGCCCAGCATGGAGTGCGGCTCGACCTCCATGTGGTGCTGTCTGGACCGCAGTTGGGCAATCAACTCGTTTATTTCCCGACAACCATTGAGCCCGGAGGCATCGATGCCGGTGACCAATAGATCCAGGTGATCGGTTTGCCCGTCGGCATAGACCTTGACGGTCATCGATAGATCCGGTGACAGCGTGCACTGGCAGCGCTTGGGTAGAAAACTGCTTTCGATGATGTTTCGAAGTTCCAGGGCAGAAAGAAACATGGCGACTCTCTCCTTTGTGAGACTGCCAATAACGATCAATGCTCGCTCCTATGAGATCCCGGCAAGCTTCGAGGACAGGTACAGCATAAAACATACCGTGGATTTCGCTGTGCAGCTCATCGGCAATTCAAGGGTTTAGACCAATCACCGGTAAAGCCTGCCGTGCAGTTTGCAATAGTTGCCGCTGGCGCCCCTGCAATTTGCACAC
>NZ_JBGLYV010000120.1:0-16027 GCF_047304225.1 Pseudomonas sp. Pseusp3
ACGTTCGGGGCGAGCGTTTTTTTGCTTACTTTTTTTAGGCGCTTGTAAAAAAAGTGAGTCGCCGTAAGGGCGAAACCGCCAGCCGTCGCTACCCAAATAATGGATATGTACTCAGTCAGCCCGCCTTCGCGAGCAGGCTAGCTCCCACAGGGGATCGCATACACCCACAAAAGCCTGGTCGGCCCGAAAGCCGCCAAGATCAAAGATCAAAGTCACTGTAAACGCTCCGGCTTTACGACTGCTGCGCAGCCGAACGGGAGCAAGCTCCCTCGCCACATGACGGGTGTGAGCCTGAAAATTTTCGTTGATGCTAGGCCGCTATCGCGAGCAGGCTCGCTCCCACAATCGGGTTCCCGGTTTTTACTCGATACTTGTGGCCACTGAAGATCCCTGTGGGAGCGAGCCTGCTCGCGATGGCGGGGTGTTGGGTGACGTGTCTTTTACCGGTGTACATATCCGTTTATGCGGCAACGGCGGCTTAGGGTTCCGCCCTGACGGCGGGTTACTTGGAAAAGCCCCAAGTAACCAAGGGCTCTTGCCCCTGACGTTCGGCCTCTCGAGGGGGCAAGCAGATCAAAAGCCAAAGCGAGGCGGCCTACTGGCCGGCCTGATCGCAATTGAACGCGTTTCCCTGTAGGAGCGAGCTTGCTCGCGAAAAACGCCAGGACAACGCGGGGATTCAGGCCGCCCGCGTTATCGTTGACGCCCATCGCGAGCACGCTCGCTCCTACAGAAGAGCAGAGCAAAAGCAGATCGGCGTACGCCCACGCTCTTCACCATTCAACAGGCCGAGCGTTAGCTCGCCTGCCGCTCTTGATCTTGATCCACCCGCCCCCTCGGCAGGCTGAGCGGAGGTGTTCATCCGGGGATGGGCGCGCAGCGCCGTTCGACGCAGTCGAACTCATTGCATGTAGGTCGAGCGCAGCCGACCGGAGGGCAATGCCCCCGGATGAATGCCGGAGCGAAGGAACCCCGAGCCTTGGCGAGGGGCCGGACGTAAGGGGCGAGCGTTTTTTTGCTTACTTTTTTTAGGCGCTTGTAAAAAAAGTGAGTCGCCGTAAGGGCGAAACCCTAAGTCGCCGTAACCCAAAAAACGGATATGTACCCAGTCAGGCCGCCTTCGCGAGCAAGCCCACTCCCACAGAAGAGCCGAGCAAAGGCAGATCGGCGTACACAAATGCCCCCAGTCAGCGACGATTCATGGCTGCAAAGCCTGGGGCTCGGTGGACTGTGCTTTCGGCGGCCCCTCGGTTTCCTCGAGGGAGGCTTTCTCGGCCACGAACTGCCAGTCCTTGTAGCTGGCCATGCCGTTGAAGTCCGACCACTGGCTGGGAAAGTTCACCTGCTTGAGCGGCTTCTCCGTGGACGGGCAATACACACCGCTGATACGCCCGTCGATACCGCGAATCAGCTCCCATTCGCCACCTGTCATCGGCTCCGGGTACAACTGCCGGATATGGTGCCTGGCCGACGGAAAACGCTCGTCCTGCAACAGGTCCGCGAGTTCTTTCGGGTACTGCGCCACACCGGGCGAACTTCGGTAATAGCTGCGCAGCGCCTGGGCATACTGCGTACCGACCCAGAGCAACTGGTTTTCGCGATCCCGGCGCGCGGCGGTGGCCCACAACTCGCCGGCACTGGCCAGGCCCATGCCAATCACGACGATCAGAAACAGCACCCCCAGGTAGGTGAAGCCATCCTGGTCCGATGGCTTACCACTCGGAATAAAGGCTGCCATCACGTGCCCTCCCTTTGGCCCCACTCTTGATGTCAGCCACCCCGCCCGCCACGCCATCCGGTGGTGCAACCACAACCCAGGCGTCCTTGCGCTCGACAATCGGGTCCAGCGGCTGGTTACGCAGGTAGCGCAGTTCGACCAGCTGTTCGATGGAGTCGGGATAACGCCCGGTGTCCCCGTAATAGTGATCCAGCGCCTCGCGCATGGACGACAGGCTCTGGTGCAGGGTGGTCTCTTTCGAGGCCTCCAGACTGTTGAAGTAGCGTGGCAAGGCAATCGTCATCAGGGTCGCGATGATTGCCAGGACCACCATCAGTTCAATGAGGGTAAAACCCTTTTGCCGACGCATATGCTCACCACTCTCGGTAGGCGATGCCGTTGAGACCCTTGCCCCGGGCCTTGGAGTAAACGTCAAAGACGTCCTGGCCCTCCCGCGGGTTCTCAGCGGAACTGTCATAGGAACGCAGGCCCCAGCCACCATTGTCGTCACGCTTGATGGTGGCCAACGGGTCACGGGGGATGCGCCGCAGGAAATAGAACTTGGCACCCTTGGCGCTACGCACGTCACGCACACCGTCGACCAGCACTTTCAGGTTCGGCGGGTAGCCATTGCTGTCGAGCGACTTCTCGATGTAGCCGGCGTCGAAGGCACGTTTGTAGGCGTCGATGCCGTCGCGGATCTGGTACAGCGCGGTCCGCAGTTCCTGTTCTTTGCCCCGGCGCACCACGGTCTCGGTCAGCGGTGCGGCCATGCTGGCCAGCAGGCCCACCAGGGCCAGCGTCACCACGACTTCGATCAGGCTGAAACCGCGTTGCGAGGCGTTCATGATCAAGGCTTCCCGACAGTAACCGTGGTGGCGATCGGTGTGCTCATGGGGTTCGTCTGAACCGTCGTGCTCATCGAGCGGTCCGGTGCCTGGATGTGCATGCTGGTTTCGGTACCGGTCGGGAATTCCATATCCGACGGGCTCTGGTACGGCAGGTTGCGCACGATCCGCGGGGTGATCGACAGCACCAGCTCGGACTTGCTGACGTCATCCTTGTTGCTGCCGAACAGGCGACCCAGGCCGGGAATGTCACCCAGGCCGGGAATCTTGTTGCCGGTGGCGCCATGGTCGTTGCGCACCAGACCGGCGAGGATCTGGGTTTCGCCGTCATGCAGACGCAAGGTGGTCTGGGCGTTGCGGGTATCGACCTGGACCGGAATGGTGCCCTGGCGGGTCGGTTCCAGCGGCGTGGCGTTACTGACTTCCAGCGCGACCTTGATCGCCACTTCGTTGTTCAGGTGCACGATCGGTTGCACTTCGAGCTTGAGACCGACGTCGAGGTAGGTCACGCTTTCGGTGATCACCGGGCCCTGGGTCGAAGGCACCGACGTGGCGCTGATGATCGGCACACGCTGACCGATGTGGATGCGCGCCTGTTCACGGTTACTCACCCGAATCACCGGGCTGGCCAGGGTGTTGATGTCCTTGTCCTGGGCATTGATCTTGGCCTGCGGCGCTGGCGAGATGGAAATCCGGCTGGAGTCGATGCCCTTGAGTTGGTCAAGAATGGACACTGGCGAGCCGTCGCTGTTGATCACACCGAAGGTGTTGGGCCATTGCAGGCCAAGGTCGAGAATGCGCTGACGGGCGACTTCCATCACTTCCACTTCCAGCACCACTTCCGGGTTGGACTGGTCCTGGGACTGCAGGAGTTTTTCCGCCATGCGCACCGCGTCACCGGTATCGCGCATGGTCAGAGTGTTGAGGCGCTCGTCAACGAACACGTCGCGGGTCTTGAGCATGGTTTTGATCATGTTCAGCGCCGTGTTGGCATCGATGCTGGTCAGGTAGAAGGTGCGCATCACCAGCTCCTGATAATCCTTGAGCTTCTGCGGCGAGTCCGGGTAGATCAGCAGGGTGTTTTCATTCACCACTTTCTGATGCAGCTGATTCTGTTGCAGCAGCAGCTCCACGGCGTCTTCGATACGTACGTCGCGTACGAAGATCGTGGCTTTCATGTCCGGGCGCAGATCCTTGTCGAAGATGAAGTTCAGGCCGGCGACCTGGGACAGCACTTCGAAAATGGTCTTGAGGTTGGCATCGCGAAATTCCAGGGTCACCGGCCGGTCCAGGCGCGTACGCAACTGCGGGTACTGCACCACATTGCGGCTCTGCACCAGGCGGATGCTGTCTTGCAGCTCCAGGGCACCTTGGTTATTCGGGTCCAGTTCGAGAATCTGTTTGACCTGGCGGTCGGCTCCGTAGATGTCACCGCGACGCAGGTCGCCACGGGCCAGTTCGAGTTTCTCATCCATGCTGCGCAGGTAGTCGAGCTGGTGCAGGGAATCCTGGGCACGACGGTTGTGCGGTTCGATGGTCAATACCCGGCTGTAAGTCATGCGGGCCCCGGCGAAATTACGCTGGGCCCGGTCCATGTCAGCCTGGGTCAGCAGCGCCGTCACGGCGCGGGCCCGACCGCTGTTGAGGGCCATGTGCAGATCGGTATCGCGAGGGTTTTCACGCAATCCCTGTTCGATGCGGGCCAGACCGGCTTCGTACTGACCCGACTCCATCAGGGCCGAAGCTTCGTCCCTGGCAACCTGCGCCGAACTGCACGCGGCCAACCCTGCGCACAGGCAGAGGCTCATCAGCAAACGGGATTTGTTCATTCCGTACTCCCCACAGGCAAGGTCTGCGCTAAACGCAGAGGCAGGTAGACCAGGCTCAGCTCCTCATCGGAAATCCGCTCGATCCGCCAGGTGTCGTCGATTACATCCCCTTTGCGCACGACGTATATTTTTTCGCCGTTCTGCAAGAACACCTGCAGATCGGAACGGTCATCCAGCCTGCCGACAAACTGGAAGGGCAACGGCGGTGCAGTGGGGGTTTGCACCACCGGATTAACGATTTCCGATTGTTCAGTGACGGTGCCGGTGCCGGGGGCCGCTGCCGCTTTCCAGCTGCGGGCGGCGAACAGGTCGCCGGCCGGGCTCAGATCCTTGATCGGCGTCACCGCAGCGGCAGTCGATGCCGCCGCCGATGCGCCAGGGGTCTTGTCTCTGGTTGGCGTGGCTACGGTGGCCACCGCGGGCTCGCTGTCGTCAGCCTGTTTGAAGTATTCGGGGAACCAGGCGAGCGCTGCCGCTACACCGAAGAACACCACCCAACCCACCACTCGTTTGGTATTCATCATGACCTCGACAGGTAAAGGGTCATGCGGATTCGCCCGGTCAGGTCGGTTTCGGCGATGTTCTTGCGCTGGAACTCCACATCCTCCAGTACCACCGCCGGCAACTGGCCAAGCAAGGCGTGCAGGAAACGCCGCAGTTGCGGATAGCTGCCCCGTACCGGCAGCAGGATCTGATAACGGGCCAGGTGCGTCTTGGGGTCCACGCCCAGGGAGTATTCACCCCGGGACAAGGTGATGCGCTCCTGGGCGGCCAGGGCATAGATCCTGTCGATGACCACCGTGGCCTGAGGCTGGGACGGCAGCTTGCTGCGGAAGTCGTCGAGCTGGCGCTGCGGCACAACCGGTGCAGCCACGGTGCCGTCTTCGACCTTGGCCAGGTACTCGGTGGCTTCGCGGGTCTGCTGGTTGAGGTTTTGCAGCGACTCCCAGTCCGGCAGCAACCCGACCAGGCCATAGCTCAGCGCCAGCACCAGCATGCCCAGCCCTGCCAGCCCCGGAACGCCCAGGCCTTGCAGGTATTCGTGGACGATCAATTTATGGATTTGCATCGCCGATCTCCCAGGTAGCCGACAGGTTGAACTGCACCGGGTGTTCCGGCACGTTGGCGACAATTTCGTGGTTCAGCAGCGACACATCGGACAGCTCGTCACTGGCTTCGAGGCGACGGTGGAAATCGAGCATGGCGTCCAGGTCCAGCGCCTCGGCGCTGATCCGCACCTGGCCCTTGCGGGCATCGGGGGTCAGGCTCAGCAGGGCAATGTTGTCCCGCGGCATGGCTTCGAGGGTGGCGAACAAGCGTTCCCAGGGGCGGCGCAGCTGCTGCGAGACCTTGCGCATTTCAGCCAGGTTCTGTGCCTGCTCGCGGATTTGCGCCGGGGTCAGGCTGACCTTGCTGCCGTTATCGCCAGTGAGCACCCGCTGTGTGGTTTGCAGGTGGCCTTGCTGTTGTTCGGCCTCGTTGCTCAGGTGCTGCTGCACCAGCAGGCAAGTCAGTGTCAGCACCACGCCACCGGCCAGCAGGCTCCAGCCCAGAGGACCGCAACGGCGACGCGGCTGAAAGTCGAGCATCAGGGGGCGCATGTCAGGCCACCGCCCGAGACATGACGTACAGGCAATCGCGTACGGCTGTCCGGTCCTCTTCGAGGGTGCGCAGATGCGCACCGGGCACGTCAGGGGGCGAATCGATGCGCGCCGGTGCATGCAGGTAGACATTCAACGGCCGATCGCTGGTGGATGCCTGCAACTGGTTTTCACGGCCGATCAGTGCGCTCAGCGCGGCATCGCTGTCGCTGCTGCCCACCGAGCGCACCGAGGTCCAGCGCCCCTCCCGGGCCAGCAGCAAAACGCTGCGTACCGGTTCGGCGACCACGAACAGGAAGTCTCCGGCATCAAGGCTTTTATCGAAATGGTTGAACGCCGCCATCAGGTACGGCTGCACCGAACGCAAGCGCAGGCCGCGAGCGCTGACCACGGCGCGCAGGCGTTCGAGCAAGTCCTGTGGCAGCGCGGTGGCGATACGGTCGTAACCGGCGGGTTCGGGCGACAGCACCATGCTCCAGGGTTGCGCCGGGGCACCGTAGAGGTCTTCGAAACACAGTTGGGCGAAGCCGAGCAATTCGGCCGGGCTGCTGATCTGCTCGCTCCAGGGCACCAGGCAATAGCGGCTGAAGTGTCCGGAGATCACCACGGTCAGTTCTGCCCTGGCAACGGCATGTTCGGCCAGCAAACGGTCGAGGGTGTCGAGGGCCACCGTCCAGGCCTGGAAACCTTCGTCGATGTAGCCGACGCTGCCCAGCCAGTGGGTTGCACTGCCCTGCCGTTGCCCCAGGCCGACACCGCTGGCGCCGAGCACGGCGACAAATTGCTCACGAGATAAAAGTGACACGATTGATCTCCTCGAGAGTGGTCCGGCCTTGTTCCACCAGTTCCAGCGCCGACTCGCGCAACAGACGCAAGCCATGTTTGCAGGCATGGGCCTTGATTCTGGAAATGGGTTGGCGCTCGACGATCATTTGCCGCAGCTCGTCGTCCAGGTGCAGCAGCTCGGCAATCGCGCTACGCCCGCGATAACCGGTGCCGCGGCAATGCCCGCAGCCCTTGCCGTGGACGAACTGGAAGTGAGCGACCTTTTGCGGATCGAGCCCCGAGACCTCCAGCTCTTCGACTGTCGGGCTGTACGGGGCGCTGCAACTGGTACAGACCAGGCGGATCAAACGCTGGGCCAGCACGGCATTGAGCGCCGAGACCAGGCTGTAGGGGTCGATTTCCATCTGGGTGAAACGGCTGATCACGTCGAACACGTTGTTGGCGTGAATGGTGGTGAACACCAGGTGACCGGTGAGCGCCGATTGCACGGCGATCTGTGCGGTGTCCGGGTCGCGGATTTCACCGACCATGATCTTGTCCGGATCATGCCGCAGGATCGAGCGCAGGCCCCGGGCGAACGTCAGGCCTTTTTTCTCGTTAACCGGGATTTGCAGCACGCCCGGCAGTTGATATTCCACCGGGTCTTCAATGGTGATGATCTTGTCCACGCCATGGTTGATCTCGGTGATCATCGCGTACAGGGTGGTGGTCTTGCCGCTACCGGTAGGCCCGGTCACCAGCACCATGCCGTAGGGTTCGGCGGCCAGCCGGCGCAGCTGGCGCAGGGTTTCGTCTTCAAAGCCCAGGGCCTGCAGTTGCACGCCACAGACCTTGTCGGCGAGGTCTTGTTTGTCGAGTACCCGCAGTACCGCGTCTTCGCCGAAGATGCTCGGCATGATCGACACCCGGAAGTCGATCTGCCGGCCGCTGATACCGACTTTGAAACGACCATCCTGGGGCACACGCTTTTCGCCGATGTCCAGTTCGGCCATGACCTTGACCCGGGAAATCACCTGCTCGGCGAACTCGCTGCCCTGGATCTTGCTGATGTTGTTGAGCACGCCGTCGATCCGGTACTTGATCACCAGGCCGCTGCCGGTGGTGCCGAGGTGGATGTCGCTGGCGTGCATTTTCAGCGCGTCGTACAGGGTCGAGTTGACCAGTTTGACCACCACGCTGGAGTCTTCGCTGATGCTGGTCAGGGACAGGCTTTGCACGGTGTCGATTTCGGTTCCGGCCTCGGCCTGGGCGTTGAGCGACTCCACCGCATGGAAACTTTCTTCGTGCCGCGCCAGGTAGGCCTTCAGGTCGTCGGCATGCACCAGGTACAGCGGCGCGCCGTGCAGGCATTCATCGATCCAGGCCAGGCGCGCACTGTCAAAAGGGTCGGCGAACACACCGATGACCGCATCGTCATGGCGCAGCAGGATGAATTCGCGCTTGAGGCATTGGGCCAGGGTCACCCGGTCGAACACCGGGGTGGAGTTGAACAGGCTGTCGGTGTCGAGCACCGGATAGTGCAGGGTTACACCCAGGCACTGGATGAAAGGCATGGGAGCCAGTCCACTCAACTCCCCGAGGGTGTCCAGCATCCGCTCGCCGGAACTGGTGGCCTGGGCCCGGGCCTGGGCCAGTTGTTCACTGGTAAATCGAGTCGGTACACATTCCTGTTGCGCCGGTTCTACAACAAGGGATAGACGGTCCATGGCATGCTCTCCAACGCCCGGGGCTTTGAGCCCTGTCGGCGCGACGAGCAATTTCGGCGGGGGCCGGAACGGCGTGTCGCGCCACTACTCCCCGGTGAGCAATTGTTCGTCGTCCGGTGCCATGGAGGCCGATGTATTTTTTCGGCGATCTGCAAGCACCCAACTACCGTCGTACAACTGCAGCGGGAAACTTTCGGTCCTGCTCTGGCGTCGTTCGACGAATCCTTCGCAAGTGCTCACACCCGGTCTGGGTTCGCGCTTCCTGCCCAGAAGATCAAGTACTGCACGGGCCAGTTCCGCCAGTGGAAACGGTTTGAACAGGATATGGCTGACTCCCAGTTGCCGGGCCCGCTCGCAAACTTCCGCGGTTGGATGCCCAGTGATCAGCACAAAATGACAATTCCTGTTCTGGCGGACGGCATCGAGCACCTGAAAGCCTTCCATATCGGGCAAGCGGTAATCGAACACCATCACATCGGGTGCGAAATCGTCAGCTTCGGCGATTCCTTGTGCACCGTCGTGAGCAATCCGGACTTCCAGTGCTTGCGCCTGCAGGTAACCCTGGAGGTTTTCCGCCAGCAACTGTTCGTCATCAACAACCAGTACTTTGTTCAACAAGGTCGACTCCTTGAAACCGCAGGTCCGGGATTGAACCTGGCCGAGTGCGCGCCTTGACAGGACTTACGCACACTTCATGCCAGGCTGAGCGCCGGTAATGTCAGGTCTTCATGTCCTTGAATTTAAAAACAATGCCTTCTCGTACAGGCATTCGATCCCCCCAAACACGGGGGAAGCGATCGGATCGTCGCTGACGTTTTTCCCCCACTTTTGGGGAACCCCCCTATTCATCGTCAATCCGCTCGATTCGATTGCGCGAGCGCAATTGCGCCAGTGCCTGCAAGCGCGCTTGAACCTGTTGTTGCCGGGCGAGGTAAGCCCGAACCATTTCAAGCCCTTGCTCCTGCGGGACATTGGTCGCCTCCATGTGGTTTTCCAGATAAATCAAATGCCAGCCCACCGACGTACGCACAGGTTCGCTGACAGCCCCCGGTGCCAGGGCAAACGCGACAGCCTCGAACTCCGGCAGCATCCGTCCACGGGGAAAGTAGCCCAAGTCGCCACCTTCGCTGGCCGACGCGTCTTCGGACCCGCTGCGGGCAAGGCTGGCGAAATCGGCCCCGGCAACGATGGACGCCCGCATTCCCATCAAGCGTAGCCGCGCGGCTTCGACAGTGGAAGGGTCTGCGCCGGGCCCTACCTTGACCAGGATATGCCGGGCCTGCACTGCTTCGGGCCGGTTCATCTCGGCACGGTGCTCTTCGTAGAACGCCCGGACCTGTTTTTCGTCTGGCTCACCGGCCTGGGTGAGGTCATTGAACACTTGCCGGGCCGCCAGTTCACGGCGGGTGTATTCGGTGTAACCGGCTTCGTCAAAACCGGCATCTTCAAGACGCCTGGCAAACACCTCGGCACCGCCCATGGCCTGGCGGGTCTGATCGATCCGGTCCTTGACCACGGCATCACTGATCACCACGCCGCGCTTGATGGCTTCCTGCCACAACAATTCGCGGTCGATCAAGGCATCCAGCGCGGCCTTGCGCAGTTGCCGGTAGGCTTTGGGATTGTCAATGCTGCCTTCCACCCGGCCCTGGTCTTCCAGGTATTCGGCGAAATAGCGCTCCAGGCGTAACCGGGAAATTTCCTCGCCATTGACCCGCGCCGCGGCCGGGCCATTGCTGCACCACGCCACGGGCCCCCACAGCGTCAACAGGACCAGCAAAGTGTTGAGTTTCATGATCGGCCTCCCGTCAGGGCGTGGCAGCAATGGGCTTATAGGGGGCGACCAGATAAAAACGCTGGTCCGGCAGATCCACCGTGACGATATGGGCACCGCTCAAGCCCAGGCGTCGGCCAGGACCAAAGCTGATCAGTGGCGTCAGCCCGGTATCGAAGTCATGCAGGCCTTCCAGGGCACTGACCAGCTTGCCGCGGCTGGCATCCCGCCCGGCCTGCTTCATGCCTTCGCTGAGCAGCATCATCGAACTGAACGCCCCCACTTGCAGCACCGCGTGCTGGCCACCGAGGCCCTGGTGTTCGCGCAATTGGGTCAGGGCCAGGCGCCCGGCCAGGGTCCAGTCGCTGGGCACGAACGGATAGGCCAGGAACACCCGCCGGGAAAATCCACTGGGCACCTGCGTCAGATTGCCCGCCACCTGGTTCGAGGTGGCGAACAGGTAAGGCACCTGCCCCGCCGTTTGCAAGCGCTCGGCCAGTCGACTGAAACCGCTGCTGCTGCCCAGGTAAAACACCGAGCGCGACCCCAGGGGCAAATCATCCCCGGTCGGGTCATAGGCTTGCAGGCGCACCTTCTGCCAGGCGTGCCCCTGCAAGTACCGGCCAAGTTCCTGCGCCGCCAGCCGTTGACCGGATTCGTCCGGATAGGCGATCAGCGTCGGCCCCTGAAGCACCCGCAGGCTGGCACCGGCGTATTCGGCCAGGGCGATCAATTGCTCGCGAAGCCCCGGCAGCGGTTCGAATATCTGCGGGCTGGTGTGGGGCGTGCCCTGCAAGGACAGCGGCCCGATCAGGGGAATGCCGGCCTCTTCCAGACGCGCGGCAAGGTCCATGTCCAATGCTGGCGCCAGCGGGGCAATCAGGGCAAACACCTGCTCCTCATCGATCAACCGGTCCAACGCCTTTTCGGCACTGACGCGGTCGGTGCCGGGATCAAGGATGGTCAGGCGCAACTGCCGGCCATGAATTCCGCCCGCCTCGTTGATACGCGCCACGCAGCCGTTGAGCACCGCCGCCACCGTGGCCCCCTCCTCGCTCAATGGCCCGGCACCCGGCAACAAAGTGCCCAGGTGCAGAGTGTCGGGGCTCAGGCCCGGATCGCGGTCTTCGGCCAGACGCTTGAGGTACGCCGTGAGGTTGCGTTGATCGTTCGTCGACAACACGAACCGTGGCATTGTCGGATCGAGCCGGTTGTTGCCGGGGTCGCGCCCCTCCTGTACCGCCCGCGCCAGGGTGCTGTCGCTGTAGGCCGGATAACTGCGGCCGTTGACCTGCTGCTGGCCGGGAGTGCTGGCCAGCCGCGACCAGCTCAAGTCCGGTGGTCGCACCCTGCCTTCCGGGCGACCGAGGCCGTCGTCGCCATGACAACTGGCGCACGGCAGTTGGGTGGCCGGTAGCACCATGTTGGATACGCCAACCCGGGCCATGATCGGCTCGCCACTGGCCGACACACCTTCGCGGTACAACCGCTTGCCGGCAATTTCGCTGAGGCTCAGCGGCAGCGCCTGGGCGCTGAACGTAAGGCTCCCGAGGAGCAGCAGGCCAAGGACCAGGGCAGTATTCATGGCCATGGCTCAGCGACCGGCCACAGGCATTGTCAACAACCCAAGGTCCATTTGCGCCTTGTCGCCGGTAAGAAAAAACCAGTGGGGCCCATCGATGCCCTCTTTCAAGGTGTAAACCTTGAGTACCGCCGGGGTGTCCCGCAGCGGATCACTGGTAAGGGAGATAAAGGAGATGCCGTCGGCCTTGTCGCCCAACGCTTCACGTATTTTATTGAGCTTGCGGGCAATCAGCGGGCAAGCATCGTTGCAACGGGTGAAAATCACATTGCGCAGCACCACCTGGTCCTGCAACGGCGCGTCGGCAAACCAGTCGATGGCTCTCATGGCTGCTGCTCCAAGGCGATGGCCGTGTGCTTGGCGTGGGTGTTGCGTTCACCACTGAGCTTTTCGACGGCCCGGGCCAGCTCCTTCGGGTCGGTGAGTCCGTAGTAACGGGTCCAGAAACGGTTGTTGCCGTCCCCCACCAGAATCTGCGGCGAGTGATTCTTGAAGTCACCGCTGTAGGCGAGCCCCTTGAGGGTGGCATCGACCGACTGCGGCGAACCGGTCAGCCAGCTCCAGCCCGGCCCAGCCTGGAACGTGCGGGCGTAGTCGCTCAGGCGCTGGGGATCATCACGCTGCGGGTCGATGCTGATCGACACCAGTTGCACCTCGGTGCCGACCCGCGCACCCAACTGCTTCTGCACCTTGCCCATGATCGAGGACACCATCGGGCAGACCGTGGTGCAACTGGTGTAGATGAAGCCCATGACCACGATCTTGTGCCTCACCAGGTCTTTTTCCAGACTGACGACCTTGCCGTCCTGGTCCAGCAGGTCCACGTCGGCAAACTTGATCCGGGTGGTCTCCGGACTGGCCTTCCCGGCGGCCATGTCGTGCCCGTCATGTTCATCCGACGAGTGAGCCAGCGCCTGGCCGATACCGATGGCCAACAGACAGAACGTCAGCAGGCCGCAATGTGCGAATCGGTTCATGTCAGCTTCCTCTTGGTGGGTATCGCCGGGTATGACCCGAACGCTGGCAATGGTCTTGTCGTCGAAACTCGAACCGAGGGACGCCACCGGCACGTGCAGGTACCAGGCACCGTTCTGGTCGAGGGTCACCGGGGCTTCATGAATACCGTCGCTTGCGCTCGCAACGTGCAATTGCGCAGGCAATCCCGATGCCGGGCATCGATGTCACCAACAACGGCAAATCAATCAGGGACGGGGCGCGAGATATGCCGATCATAGTCTCGGGCCTCGTTGCGGATCATCCGGGGTGAGCTTCTCGATAAATCGTCCAGAGCAATCTGCATGCCACAAAAAATTACGTTATTAATCATCTAGTTATGATAATGACTTGATAAACCGGGGGGGATATTCCCCACCCAACCCCCACTTTCTCGCTGGGGCCACTATTCCCCACTATTGGGGAAAATCGCCCCGGGGTTTCGATCACAGCGGCGCATCCGCGGACAACCCCTGCAAAAGCCGATACTGGTTCAGCACGCTGGGCACATAACGCTGGGTTTCGGCGAACGGCGGGACCACGTTGCCCCGGCTGAGCACCGCTTGCGGACCGGCGTTGTAGGCCGCCACGGCGAGGCGGATATCGTTGTCGAACATCGTCATCAGGCGCTTGAGATAACGGGCGCCACCCTGGATGTTGGCCTTGGGGTCGTAGACGTTGGTCACGCCCATTTCGCGGGCGGTGTCGGGCATCAATTGCATCAGCCCGCGAGCGCCCCTGGGTGAGGTTGCGCGGGCGTTGTATCTGGATTCGGTCTTGATCACTGCGTGCAGCAGCGCCGCCGGGAGTTCGTTGGCCGTGGCCGCCGCCGACACCAGCTCGGCATAGGGTTGCGCGGCGATCATCTGCGGTTGCTGGTCGAGGCTGACGACCGCCGCATCAGGTTCATGGATCACCCGTTCATAGTGGCGTCCGGGGCGGTGGACATTGGACAGGACGTAGCTGCCATTGGCGTCCACGGAAACAAACACATCGGCCTGTGCGGCGCCGGTCAACACAAGCAGACCCAGCAACCCGGTGGTGAGTGATTTCATTGTTATACCTCCCCTTTCCGGCCCCGAAAAATGGGGGTATTGCCCCAATGGCCAGTCGTGCAACAGCCATACGCAAGCACTGTGCCGTAAGTGAGAAGGCCCGTAGTACGGGGGGTGCAGAAGGATCACCAAACGTGAGCATGGCAATTGCATGCGTATACATGACAACTGTGCCGCCGACTGTGTGAGGTCATCATGAATCAGCGACTGTGTTATGCCCGGCGGACCCAAAGCGGGTTCACCCTGCTCGAACTGTTGGTGGTGCTGGTGGTGCTGGGGTTGTTGGCTGGCATCGTGGCGCCGAAGTATTTCGCCCAACTGGGTCGTTCCGAAGTGAAAGTGGCCAAGGCGCAAATAGAAGGCTTGAGCAAAGCCCTGGACCTTTATCGCCTGGAGGTCGGCCATTACCCGTCGACCGAACAGGGTTTGCAGGCGCTGGTCACTGCCCCCGCCGACGAACCGCGCTGGACCGGCCCATACCTGCAGAAAAAACTCCCGCTAGACCCCTGGGGCCACAACTACACCTATCGCTACCCCGGTGAAAACAGCGAGTACGACCTGCTGTCCATGGGCAAGGACGGACAACCCGGCGGTGAAGGCGAGAACGCCGAAGTCACCAACTGGAACTGACGGGAATGGCGACCATGCGCTTTCATCTCAAAGCCGTCGGCAAGGCAGGTGTCGTGTCAATGACCGTCGAGGCACCAGGGCACAGCGAAGCCAGGCGCATCGCCGAAGACCAGGGCCTGCGCGTCGTCAGCCTGCACGCCGAGCGACATTGGCGCGCGTTGCGCCTGCACCGGCGCGAGACGTTCAACCTGGTGTTGTTCAGCCAGGAACTGACCACCTTGCTCAACGCCGGCCTGCCGTTGATCGATGCGCTGGAAAGCCTGGCGGAAAAAGAAACCGCGCCACAGGCCCGTAAAACCTTGAGCGAGCTGGTGCGTTTGCTTTACGAGGGCAAATCGTTTTCCCAGGCTTTGAGTCAGCTGTCGGCCGTTTTCCCTGCGCTGTACGTTGCGCTGGTGCAGTCCAGTGAAAAGACCGGTGCCGTGGGCGATGCCCTGGGCCGGTATGTCAGCTATCGCCAACGCATGGACGAGGTTCGCCAGAAGATCGTAAGCGCGTCGATCTACCCCATGCTGTTGCTGGTGGTGGGCGGTGGCGTGGTGTTGTTTCTGATGGGTTATGTCGTACCGCGCTTCAGTCTGGTATTCGAGGGGCTGGGGTCGAACCTGCCATGGATGTCGCAGATCCTGATGAGCAGCGGCATGTTCCTTCACTCCCACCAGGGCGAATTCTTCGGCGGCCTGCTGGCCATCATCGTCGCCCTCGTCCTGCTCCAGCGCCAACCGGCCTTTCGTCGGGGGCTGGACCGCCTGATCGAAAAGCTCCCCGCGGTGCACCAGCGCATCTTCATGTATGAGCTGGCGCGCTTCTACCGTTCGCTGGGGATTCTGCTGCAAGGCGGCATTCCTCTGGTCACCGCCATGGGCATGGTCCGTGGCTTGCTCACCGTCGCCTCCCGCGCGCGCCTGGACCAGGCGTGCGAGCGGGTACGCGAGGGGCAGTCACTCTCTACCGCGCTGGAACTCAACCACCTGGTGACCCCCGTGTCGCTGCGCCTGCTGCGCGCTGGCGAACAGTCCGGCAATCTCGGGCAGATGATGGAGCGCAGCGCCGACTTCTACGACGAAGAAATCAGCCGCTGGATCGAGTGGTTCGTGCGGCTGTTCGAACCCTTGCTCATGACATTCATCGGCCTGTTGATCGGGGTGATCGTGATCCTGATGTACATCCCGATTTTCGAGCTGGCCTCGAGCATCCACTGACCTTATGCAACAGGGTCGCGCTGCCCGTTGCATTTTTTCAACCGCCAATTGAATAAATCAGTCCAGCGAGGTGTTTAACAAGTTCCCATGGGAAGAAAGCAGCACGTAGCAATGTTCATCAACGTTCCAATCTGAACAAGAGACGGAGAACGACATGCACATCAATAAGCTTTTACTCGCAGTAGCTATTGGCGCGGTTCTGTCGGCGTCTACCGTACTGATTCCGGACCACCTGTCCGGGGTATCCAGTGCTCAGGCCAAGGAAGGGGGTAGTGGCGGTGGTGGTGGCGGCAGTGGTGGTGGA
>NZ_JBGLYV010000121.1:0-15654 GCF_047304225.1 Pseudomonas sp. Pseusp3
GCCGATGGTAGTGTGGGGTTTCCCCATGTGAGAGTAGGTCATCGTCAAGATTAAATTCCGAAACCCCTATCTGCGTATGCAGGTAGGGGTTTTGTCTTTATAGTAGAAGCATCAAGAATTCGTTGGTACGTCACTACAGACGGACTGACAAACAGAATTTCTTGACGACCATAGAGCGTTGGAACCACCTGATCCCATCCCGAACTCAGAAGTGAAACGATGCATCGCCGATGGTAGTGTGGGGTTTCCCCATGTGAGAGTAGGTCATCGTCAAGATTGAATTCCAAAACCCCTGTCTGCTGACGCAGACAGGGGTTTTGTCGTTTCAGGGGTATTGAAAAGCCCGTTGCGGAGCCTCTCCACAACGGGCTTTTTCACGCTCTACGCAAACAGTTTCAGCACATTGTTCATCGCATCATCGGCAAAGCCCTGCACGAAATCCTTGAAGCCTGGCAGCGCCTCGGCGCCACCCTGTGCCGGTTCGGCAATGATGGTCCAGGTGGCTCGGGACTTGTCCGCATCCAGTGATTCAACGCTCATCGCGGCCCACAGATTGGCCACACCCAGAGTGTTGTAGATAGTGGTCCAGGTCATGTGCCGCGCCTGGTCGTCCCGGGAGTTAAGCTGTTCGACCACCTGGTTGCCGTCCTTGAAAAACTTTTTGCGTAACGATGACACGCCTTCACCGGTCATTTCGATGTGCGACAGTGCCGGGATGAAGCGATCAAAGCCGGAAAAGTTACCGACCACGGCCCATACCTGCGCAGCAGCGGCGGGCACGTCCACCGAGGACACCACGTGGCAGCCTTGAGGGTTTTTGATCAGGGTATCGGGTTGCAGAGTACTCATGGTCTTGCTCCGTTGGGGTTGAGTCAGATGAAGTTGATTTCTTTGAGGTAGTCGCAGCCGCGACGCAGCAGCGCCGGGGATTTTTGCGGGTAGTGCGCACCCATAAGCCGTACGCCGGCCTGGGCGTTGTCGTGACCGATCATCGAGATGTCGCCGATGTCCTCCTCGAAGCCGTTGAGGTAGAACCCCAGCACGCCGAACAACGCGTTGTCGCTGTCGACCCGACTCAGCTGCTGCTGCCAGTCGGCGACGCTGACCATCGCGAATTCGCGCCCAGTCTCGCGGAAGGACGCCACGTAGTCGTCCCAGCTCAGGGGCTCGGGGTTGTGCAGGTTGAACACCGCCTGTTCCGGCTGATAACGACTGGCGTGGAAGGCGATGAATCGGGCGAGAAAGTCCACCGGCATCAAGTCGAAGTTCAAGGCGAACTCCGGCACCAGACCCAGCTGGATCGAGCCCTTGAGCATCAGCATCAGGCGATTCTTGTGTGGCTGGCACACGCCCGTGAGGCTGTTGAAGCTGATGTTGCCAGGGCGGTAGAGATTGACCCGGACCCCAAGCTCTCGCGCCCGTTCGAGGATGCGCTCGCCAACCCATTTGGACAGGTTGTAGCCGTTCTTGATGTAGATGGGGGGTGTCGGTGCGGCCGGCAACTCAAGCACTCGGCCGTCGGCGGATATCGTGCTGGAGGCCGAGAGCGTCGAGACGAAATTGAAGATTTTTTTGCTGCGTCCTTCGCACAGGCGCAAACATTCGAAAATCGGCTCGACGTTGTCCCTCGCCAGCGACTCGTAATCGAGGACGTGATTGACGTTGGCGGCGTTGTGCACCAGCGCGCCAAATTCTCGATCCAGGCGCTGATAAACCTCTGCTGCCAAACCGAGTTCCGGTCGTGTGATATCGGCCGCGTGAACCCGTACCCGGCTCATATCCAGGTGCTCCAGATGGTTCTCCCGCAGCGCCTGGGCAAAGCGCTCGTCCGCCGATTGCCCATTGCCGTCGCGCACCAGGCAGGCGACCTCGCTGGCCCCCCAGGCCAGCAACGCCTCGACGATGTGTACACCGACAAAACTGTTGGCGCCTGTGACGATCACCTTGTGCACATCGCCCATGCGACTGATGGGCAGAGGCTGAATATCCAGTTCGCGGAAGGCATCGCGCAGGGCCTGTTCGCTCAGCACTTCTTCGCTGCCGGAGCCGCGTACCAGTGTCGCCAGTTTCGTGATGGTGGGCAGTTCGATGAAGCGGTTGATCGAGATGCTGCGCCCGAACTCTTCACGCAGTCGCAGGAGCATGCGCGATAGCAGGATCGAGTGCCCGCCCAGATTGAAGAAGCTTTCGTCGGTGGGAATGTCGCTCGCCGGCAGCTCCAGCAACTCGGCCCAGATGTTCAGCAGCAGGGTTTCATCGGCATTGACGGGCAGGCGCCGTGGAGGGTTATCGGTGACGCTCACCGGCAGCTCCAGCAACGCCTTGCGGTCGACCTTTCCGTTGCTGGCGTAAGGCATGCTTGCCAGTTCCGTCCATGCAGCGGGGTGCATGTAGTCCGGCAGGTGCTGTGCCGCGTGGGCCTTCAACGCCTGGCGAGCGGCGCCTGGGAGGTCTTCCCGGGGTTGGGCAAGGAAGGCCAGAATCCGTCGCTGGCTATCAACGACCACGGCAACCTGGCGGTACAACCGGCTGTCGCGCAGGCAGCGCTCAATCTCTTCCGGCTCGACCCGGAAGCCGCGAATCTTCACCTGATTATCACGCCGACCGCACAACTCGATCCCTTCATCTGTCCACTTCGCCATGTCCCCGGTGCGATAGACGCGCAGGGACTGGCCATCAGGCAAGTTCAGGTCCAGATAACGCTCAGCGGTTTGCTGCGGGTTGTTCAGGTAGCCCAGGCACACGCCCGGGCCAGCGATGTACAACTCACCGACAGTCTGCTCGGCCACCGGTTGAAAGTCATCATCGAGAATAAACACCTGACTATTGGCGATCGGCGCACCCAGCGAGCGGTTGTTGTCGCCTGCCTGAAGCCGCCGCGCGGTAATCAGTACCGTGGCTTCGGTGGGCCCGTAGAGGTTGTAGAGCTTGCCCTGACGGCTCAGTTGTTCGATGACCCACGGCTCGCACACATCGCCGCCGGTCATCACACGGTCCAGGCACTGCAACTGCTCCAGCGGCAGGATGCTCAACAAGGCAGGCGGTAAAAAGGCGTGGCTCAGTTGCCGATGACGAATCAGCTCCACCAGTTGCAGTGGATCGCGGCGTTGGTCCTCGTCGGGCACGATCAGCTCGGCGCCTTGCAACAGGGTCGGGAAGATGTCGATCAGCGATGAGTCGAAACTCAATGAAGAAAACTGCAGCACCCGGCTGTGGCTGGTCAGCTGCACATAGTCGGCGTGCCAATGGGTGAAGTGCGTGAGGTTGGCCTGGCTGAGCAACACGCCCTTCGGGTGACCGGTGGTGCCTGAGGTGTAGAGCGCCATGCAGGGTGCATCGGGGTCGGGGCGTTGGTGCATCAAGGGTTGAGTGAGATCCACGTCGCGGTGGTCGATACACCCGATGTCCAGCCCCGGCATCTCCCTCGCCAGGGGATGCTCGCCATCATGCAGCAACAACACCGCGCCGGCATTCGTCAGAATGTACTGCTGACGTTGTAGCGGATGGCTCGGCTCCAGCGGCAGGTACACCGCGCCACTGCCCAGGATCGCCAGGACTCCGGCATACAGCGCGCTGCATTTGGGCAGGCAGATCCCGACGACTACCGGACCTTGATGCTGATCCAGCAGCGGTCGCAAACGTTGCTGGATGGCACGGCTGTGGGCGTACAACTGGCGATAGTCGAGCGTTGTGCCGGTGATGCTCAAGGCCGGACGGTCAGCGCTCTGGATGCACTGTTGTTCCAGCCGTTCGATCATTGGCGTTTGCGCGAGTTGCTGCAGTCGTGGGTCGGCGGTGGCATTGAAGCGATGCACGAACGCGAGGCTGTCCAGAAACCGCAGGTTCTCGATGCGCTCGTAGCGGGCAGGTAGCGCGGGGGCGGCGTGTCGAAAATAGTCGGCATCCCGCGAGTAGCGGCTGACCAGCAGCGCCACGTGGTCAACCAGACCTGTTATGGCTCGCATACGCAACGCCTGGCCGTTACCCGACGGCTCATCGGCAATGGGTACACGACTCAACAGCGTTGAGCCATGGCAGCACAACAGGTCCAGCGAAGGCAGGCCTGACGCCTGCGGCAGGCCAAGCCCCAATTGCAATGTCAGCCGTGGCGCCTGGGCGATGAACTGAAGCGACGTGCCATCGTCGATCAGCAGATCCACAGGCCCAGGCATTTCGTCGAGTGCGGATACCCACGTCAGTGAATGACCGTGTTGTTCGAGTTCCAGCGCCAGGTTGGTCATGGCCTGGCTTTGTCCGTTGAGCAAGATGTCGAGACGTCTCATGGTGGGCTCCTCGTCAAACCAGGTAGTCGCTGAGGGCGGTTTGTACGCACGGCGATTCGAGCAGTGAACTGCTGTGGAAAAACCGCACAATGTTGGCCACCAGCGGGTGATGGCGATTGATCGGGAAGGCCAGTGCCGACATTTCGTTCTTGAGTGCGTGGCGCGCCGCGTCGTTGGTCTGCAGTGCGTCGATCAAGCGGAAGTCGAAGGATTTCTGGATGTCGTTGGTCAGGTAATGGCCAATGAACACCGGCAGGATCTGCGCGATGCAATGGCGGTCGTCTGCACTAGCCGTATGCCAGTAAATGCGTACCAGTCGTGCCCAAAAACCGGAATGGCGCCCCTCGTCCAGCAAGTGATCGGCCATCAGGCCCTTGATCGATTGCTTGACCGTGTCGTCCTTGGCGAACGCGGCAACATCGCCGGTCACGGTGTTTTCGGCGATGGCCACGCAGATCAGTTCTACAGCGCTGCGCAGGTGCTCCGGTGCGAGTGCCACGGCCACCGGTATCGCTCGGCTCAGTTCGATCTCATCCGGCAATTCAATGGGGGTGATGCCGGTCAACGCGATGGTCTGCTGCATGAAATCCATCGCCACCAGTGCGTGGTAATCCTCGTCCACCACGACAGTCATGGCGTCGTAGCGGCAGGCGAACGGGAACTCGACCGCGAAGCGATTCTTGGCGATGCTGCGGGCGGTCTTGTCGACGATCTCGGTTTCGAAAATCACCACATCGTTGATGAACTTGTAGAGCGTCTGCACCAGGGCGAAGTCGCGCAGCTGCGGACATTCGCGCAGAAAGGTTTCGCTCAGCACCAGCGGTTGACGGCTCAAGGGGTAGATCAGTTTGTCGTCGTTCTCCAGCACGCGTCGCGGGCGTGTGCGGATGGTCGCGCGACTTTCCCAGGCGTCGGCGAAGGATTGGTAGTCGACGGCGTTCATGCGCTCACCTCCACGACCGATTCGTTGATGCTCAGGCGCAGTCCGTCCCACAGGGCAATACGACTTTCCACGGCAGCGATGGCGCTGGCATACACGTCCTCCTGCCGTTGCGGGTCGCCATCGACCAGTCGCGACAGGAGCTTTTCCGCTGCCGGGCCGTGGTCCTCGGAATCGACTTCAATGTGCCGTTCGAGGTAGTAACGGAAGGTCGGCGCCTGTTCGGTGCCGATGCCCCAATCGTCGAGGATGCGCTGGAACATCTGCGGGATAACGCTCTCGCGACCGTGCAGAAACGCCGCCGCAACACAGTGACCCGGTGCATGCAGTGCGGTGTGCAGCGTATGGCGAACGAAATGTGCAGCCGCCGGGTCGACATTGATGCATTTCAAGGCCAGGTCGTAACTCACGCCTTCCTGTTGCAAGGCCACGAAGCGTTCGATGGCATCGGTGCAGGCGCCGACTTCGCGCATTGCATCCAGATACAACTCGAAGTGGCTGTAATGACCCTGGGCCGGGCGATCATCCGACTCCTCACCCAGCACGATCTCGTTGATCAACCGAGCGGCCTGGGGATCCTGCGGCGGCAGCCAGGGCAGTCGCACGCAAGTCAGCTCCTGTTGCAGGCGCTTGGTCAGTGACATGAAGTCCCATACGGCAAAAACGTGGGTTTCCATGAAGCGTCTCAGGACCGGCAGCGAATGTATTTCAGAGAAAATCGGGTGTTCGCCAAGTTCGGCTTTTATTTGAATAAGACGTTCTTTAGTTGGTTTCATGGATGGGCCTGTAAGTGATTCGGGGTGAGAAGTAATCAAGCACTTAAGTTCGCTTAAAGTTTTTCAGGGCGAACGGGTACCTCAAACGAATTGATCTTTTTCAGTGCTGGATATGCCGTGTAACTGAGGTGCTGTTGCCGCTTGTGGTTGGCAGCGAAGAAAAACTAATACACATATAAAGTGTCAATCAAGTTGTTTTGGTATTATTTTGATATTCAACTTTTTCGAAGTTGATAAGTCCCAATAAAACTTTCCATGTTGGTTTTATTTTGGCGTAGTTACTACTTCCGGCTTATATAAGTCAGAATTGAATAAAGAGTGAATGCCTCACTCGAAGTAACTTTTTAGTTGGCGTCGTTGGGGGATGTCTGAGGGGGTGGAAGTGGGTCGTGATTGGTGCCGATCCTTCCGTTCCCGTGATGAGGCTCCTTCCTTCGCTTCTGGGGATGGGGACTACGCCATTCGCACGGAACGTCCCCGGTTTTATTGTGTCCTTGGCACCCAGAGTGGGCGCAAATGGAGGCGGCCGCCAATACCGAGACAGCATGCAATCGTTGCGATGGTCAGGTTTGAAGGCGGCGAGGCGTTGGGGCGTGATATAGCGCCGCGAGGGCGGTGTGATTTGGGTACAGGGGATTTGTAATCAAATTATTCGTGGAACACATTCGGGGAAATGTGCATCAGGCGAGGCGAACTCTTCGGTGCGCCTCTCCCGGACTTGCCACGGCGGGTTACCTGGACGTGTTTTTGGCCCGGACTTCAGGGCTGTTGAGGTAGCGCGTAATGACCTCGACCGCTCGGTTCAGGTGGTGTTCGAGCAGCTTCACGGAGCGTTCGACGTCCCGGTCTTCGGCGGCCCGTAACAATGCCTGATGGTCGTCCTGGGACAGTTTGCCCAGGCCCATGGCTTCCAGGTTGAAACGCAGGAACCGCTCTTCCTCGATCAGGCCGTCTTCGACCAGTCTCAACAGCCGGCGATTGGGTGCCCGGCTGTAAAGCACCATGTGGAACAGGCGATTGAGCCGGCCGATTTCGGTGTAGTCGCTTTCCATTTCGAGTTCATCGATGTAACGGGCAGCCTGTTCGAGATCTTCGTCCTGGAGCAGTGGCACCGAGAGACGCAAGGCTTCGGACTCCAGCAGGATGCGCAGCGCGTAGGTTTCCACGGCGTCGCCCTGGATCAGCGGCGCGACCACGGCGCCCTTGTGGGCAACCACATTGAGCAACGATTGTGCTTCGAGCTGGCGCAAGGCTTCGCGTACGGGCATGCGGCTGACGCCGAACAGGTCGGCGAGGTCTTGCTGGCGCAGGGCCGCGCCGCAAGGAATGCGCCCGTCGAGTATGGCCGCGCGCAGGGTTTCTTCGATCACCGACCGTGCCAGATGCGCGGGAATGGGCCCGTTGACCTTGATACTGCTTAGAGGGTTGGGCTTTTGTGTCACTAAACGCACCCTGAATGACGGAATATTTTTTGGATCCAAATGACACTAGTAACTGCCTGACGGCTTGTCAAACAAGCGAACGAGTGCCTTTCTTGCAGTTTAGCGCGCCGCCAATGATCTCACCGTGCCATTGTCTTTTTCCGGTCTAACCTTCACCATTCGAACGACTCCCTCCTGCCTACCCAGGATGCCTCGCATTGGCGGCAAGTTTAACGATCCCACGGATTTTACGCTGGCTGTGCGGCGCATTGCTGCTGGCTGGCGTGATGTTGGGCAGTTTGAGTGCCGATTGGGATTTTTCCCTGATCAGCCGGCGGGCGCAGGCATTGTACGGACCTTTGGGAGAAGGTCAGCAGCGCATTAATGATTGGCAATACTTGTTGGCCAGTCAGAAGCAGATCGGCGAGTTGGAACAACTCAATGTGGTCAATCGCTTCTTCAACAAACAGCTGCGATATGTCGAAGACATCGATCTGTGGCATGAAGTCGACTACTGGGAAACCCCGATCGAAGCCCTCTGGAAAGGCGCCGGCGACTGTGAAGACTACGCTATTGCCAAGTACTTCAGCCTGCGTCACCTCGGTGTAGCCAGTGAAAAGCTGCGCATTACCTACGTCAAGGCACTGACCCAGAACCGCGCGCACATGGTGCTGACCTACTACTCGAGTCCGGAAGCCGAGCCTCTGGTGCTCGATAGCCTGATTGATGCAATCAAGCCCGCCAGCCAGCGAAAGGATTTGCTGCCGGTCTACTCTTTCAATGCAGAAGGGTTGTGGCTACCGGGTACCAAGGGCAACAAAAAGGTCGGCGATACCAAGCGTCTTTCGCGCTGGCAGGATGTGTTGAAGAAAATGCAGGCCGAAGGATTCCCGGTCGAGACGACTAATTAGGAGCAGGTGCTCAGATGTCTTTGTTCAAACAGCTGTTGATTGCTATCTGTCTGTTCCTGGTGGTCGCCTTCACCGGCAGTTTCATGGTCAGCCTGGAGAGCTCGCGCACTCAGTATGTCAACCAGTTGCGCTCCCATGCTCAGGACGCGGCGACGGCGCTGGCGCTTTCCCTGACACCGAATATCGACGACCCGGCGATGGTCGAGTTGCTGGTCAGCTCGATTTTCGACAGCGGTTACTACGCGAGCATCCGCGTGGTCGATCTGAAGACCGACCAGGCCCTGGTTGAGCGCACGGGCATTCCGGCGGTCAACAACGTTCCGGACTGGTTCGTCAAACTGATCGGCCTGGAGCCCGCCGGTGGTGACGCGATCGTCAGCCGTGGCTGGGAGCAGGCTGCCCGGGTCGAGGTGGTCAGCCACCCGATGTTCGCACTGGCCAAGTTGTGGCAAAGCGCTTTGGGCAGCCTGAGCTGGTTGCTGCTATGCGGCGCGGTCAGTGCGGTACTCGGCGCGCTGTTGCTGCGTCAGCAATTGAGACCGCTGGATTACATGGTCAAGCAATCCCACGCCATCGCCCGGCGGGAATTCCTCAGCCTGCCGGAACTGCCGCGCACTCCCGAACTTCGCCGGGTCGTACAGGCCATGAACCAGATGGTCGAGAAGCTCAAGGCGCTGTTTCAGGAGCAGGCGGAGCGTAGTGAAAAACTGCGGGTCGAGTCCTATCAGGACTCGTTGACCGGGTTGGCCAACAGGCGTTATTTCGAGATGCAGCTGAATGCGCGGGTGAGCAACCCGGAGCAGGCCAGTTCCGGTTATCTGCTGCTATTGCGGGTCAAGGATCTTGCCGGCCTCAATCAGCGTCTCGGTGGCCAGCGCACCGATGACGTGCTCAAAGCCGTCGGCGAGCAACTGTCTCGCGAGTGCGCCAAATATCCGGAAACCCAGAACCTGGTCACTCGTATCCGCGGTGGCGAATTTGCCGTGCTGGCGCCGGGGCTGGTGCGCGAAGAAGCGCTGCAACTGGCACAAAACCTCGACAGTGCCTTGGCCAGTCTGCACGCTACCGGCGCCACTGATGTGGCTGCCGTGGCGTCTATCGGCCTGGCACCTTTTGCTCACGGCGACTCGCCGCAAACCGTGCTCAGCCTCGGTGATCAGGCGCTGGCGCAGGCCGAAGGCCAGGGCGAGCAGAACTGGGCCTGTATCGAACACAGCCTCTCGGCCAGTGTCGGCGACGATCACCACGCCTGGCATCGAATGCTTGACCAGGCGCTGACACAGCGGCGCTTCGAACTGTATTTCCAGCCGGTAGTGGCTGCCCAGGACACGCAACTGGTACTGCATTACAAAGTGTTGTCGCGACTGCTCGACGAACAGGGCCAGACCATCCCCGCCGGGCGTTTTCTGCCTTGGCTGGAGCGCTTCGGCTGGACGGCGCGCCTGGATCGGCTGATGCTCGAACGGGTGTTGGAGCAAATGAGCGAGCATGAGGAGTCGCTGGCGCTGAATCTGTCATCGGCTACCCTGGGCGACCCGCAGGCGCAAAACAAAATCTTCGAGATACTGCGTGCGCATTCCAATTTCGGCCCGCGCCTGACCCTGGAGATTGGCGAAGAGCAACTGCCTGACCAGGCGGTACTGGAGCAGTTGACCCGGCGCCTGCGCGAACTCGGCTTCTCACTGAGCCTGCAACGTTTTGGCGGACGCTTCAGCATGATCGGCAACCTGGCACGGCTGGGGCTGGCGTACCTGAAGATCGATGGCAGCTACATTCGTTCGATCGATCTGGAGAGTGACAAACGCCTGTTCATCGAGGCGATCCAGCGCGCGGCACACAGCATTGATTTGCCGCTGATTGCCGAGCGGGTCGAGACTGAAGGCGAGTTGTCGGTGATTCGCGAGATGGGGATATACGGCGTTCAGGGCCAGTTGTTCGGCGAGCCCAAGCCCTGGGGCTGATTTGATCGCTCCCACGTAGCGCGCGGGAATGATCGGAGGGGCGCGTCAGATCAGTCCGGTCTCTTCATCATCGATCAATTGGCTCAAGCCACCCAAGGCTTCACGGGCCTGGTTTCGATCCATGAGTTTAGCCTGGGCCGCCGCTGGCAGGTCGGTGACGCGGATCACGCCTTTCTGGGTCAGCACCTGAATCAAGTCATCGAGTACCCGGATCATTTCCAGGTCACTTTGCTTGAGCTGTTTGAGGCTGTTCTCCACCGCAGCGTTGGCAAACCAGGTCTGGATTTCATGATTGTCGGCCGGCAGCGTTTCCGTGGCCTCGGCATAGGCGGCGGGTTCCACGCGTACCAACAGGCCCTGCGCATCGCGTTGCACGTAAAACATTGAGCATCCCTCAGAATTGAACCAGCGTCGTGCTGTCAGCAGCATAGGTCAACCGCATGCCAGTATGTGGCGCAGCGACGGAATCGTCACCGGGCAGTGGACGCAAACGTGACGGCCGCCCCATAAGGAACGGCCGTTTTCGTGCATCAGCTGTTGTTGTGATCGATTTTGATGGTCGGGTCGCTACCGGCAATCAGGTTGTGCAGGTTGGCGCTTGACCAGTTATTGCCTTCCAGCTTGATCGTCACGTCCGGCGTGGCCGCTGCGGCGTTGCCCGAGTTGAACTGGCCGGTCGAGCTGACTTGCAGCGACGACACGCCATCGACCGTGGTGATCTTCAGGAAGTTGTCGATGGTACTGCCGGTTTCGCCCTGCAACAGATCGCGCAGGTCGATCCGGTCACCTTCGCCGGCCTTGAAGTCCTTGATCACGTCGCTGCCGGTGTCGCCCGCTTTCCAGACGAAGGTGTCACCACCGGAACCACCGATCAGGATGTCGTTGCCCTGTCCGCCCATCAACGTGTCGTTGCCGGTGCCGCCGAGCAGGCTGTCATTGCCCTTGCCGCCGTCGAGGGTGTCGCTTCCGCCCGAGCCGAACAGGATGTCATTGCCCGCACCGCCCAGCAGGGTATCGTTGCCGTCATGGGCACCGGACACATCGAACGCGGTGTAATGCTCGGTGATGTACTGGTGCACGTTGCTGGTGGTGACTTTGCTGACGTCCACGCCGGATTGCTGCGCCACGAAGGCTTGTATCGCCTGGTAACCCTCGCCGGCAATGCCGTTGAAGCTCACCAGATCGCCGAACAGAAGGTCGTTGCCGTCGCCACCGCTGACGGTATCGTTGCCCGGCATTGTCGCTTCGGTGTGGCCGATGATCGAGTTGGCCAGATCCTTCGGATCGATGTTGGTTTGCGGCGTGGTATCCGAGTCGTACGGCTTCAGGTCGTTGAGGCTCACGTCGCTGTTAAGACCAATGGCCTCGACATTCGACAGCTTGCTCAGCAGTGTGAAGCTGCTGGTGGAGTTGCTGATGGTGTCCCCGTCGGTGCTGTTGCCGTCGCCGTCACGACCCGAGAACTCGTAGGTGCCGTCGCCCTGGGCATGCAGATAGCCGAAGTCCTTGGAGGACCAGCTACTTCCATTGCCGTTGCCATTGCCATTGCCATTGCCGTTGTTGCCGTTGTTGCCGTTGCTGGTCTTGGTCCAGACCGTCACGTAGCCCGAGGCGCTAATGTCGATCTGGTGCGTGCTGTCGGGGACCAGGCTGATCGCTTTACCCAACTGATAGTTGCTGGTGGTGACCAGGCTATCGAGTGTTGTGCTGCCATACAGGGTCGGGTTGGTCGACTCGCCGCTCTGGTAGTAAGTCGGCTTGCCGTCAGTAATGAAGTACGTGAGGTTCTTCGCCCCGGTGTTGGCCACGGCGTCCGCACTCTGGAACCAGTTGGCCGTGGTTTTGAACACGTCCTCGTAGTTGGTGCCGCCGCCGGATGACATCGAGTCCAGGATCGTCTTCAACTGAGTCAGCGCATTCGGGTCTTTGAGGTTCACCGACACCGACTTGTTGACCTGGGTGTCGAAGTCCACCAGGAAGATGTTCACCGTACCCGAGTTGCTGCCCAGGCTTTGCTTTAGTGTGTTGAACACAGACGTCAGCGAGTCCTTGGCCGAGTTGATCGACGAGGAACTCATACTGCCGGAACTGTCGACCATGAACGCGATGTTGTAGTTGGTGCCTGGCACCACGGTCAGGCCGCCGATGTCGGCGACGATGATGTCGTTGCCGTCGGTGCCGGTGACCGTGTCATTGGCCGCCGTGGCAGTGACGGCGTTGTAGACCGCCGGATACACAGTCACAGGAATTTGCGAAGTGCTGCTGGCCGAACCACCCAGGGCCTCAGTGGAGGTCGAAGTCACGGTCAGGTTGAACTGGCCGTTGTAATACGATGGTGGCGTTACGCTCAGAGAGCCTAGGCTCCAGCCCGTCACGTTGGCCTCGCCACTGGTCGCAGTGACCGTGAAGGTATGTCCCGCGCCGTCGGTGAGCACCGAGCCGGTCGGCATGCCGCTGATCTTCAGGCTCAGGCTTTCCGAGCCATCGGTGTCGGTCAGCGCGGTCGTGATAGCGGACAATTTCACACTGCTGCCTTCGGCGCCGGTGTTGAGTTTGTAGCCGTCGTAGTAGCCCTCGCCATTGCTGCCGTGCAAGTCGGACACGGTCACGCCGGCATTCACCAGATCCGTCACGCCCGTGTAAATCGGTACGCCGGCACTGCTCAGGTCGATCGGCGTGCTGCCATTGACCGACAGGTTGACGTCATAGTTACCCGGGCCGCTCTGGTTGTGGTGGTAGATGTCCAGGGTGTAGTAGCCGCTGGTGGTCGGGGTGAACGAACCATTGAGGTTGCCGCCCGCGCCCCAGGTGATCGCGGCGACGTTCTTGCCGCCGATGGTCACCAACAGGCTGTCATCGCCAACACCGCTGAAGGTGTAGGTCTTGCCGGCTTCGAGGTAGATCAGGCCCGAGGTTTTCGACGCCGTACCGGCGGTCACGTTAGCGTCGGACTGCACGTTGGTCACGGTGCCTTTGGAGTTTGCTGTGCCAGCGGCGTCGATCACGTTTTTCAGCGTGGTCGAGTCCGCGCCGTTGCCGCTGGTACCCAGGCCCGACAGACCGGTCCAGACTTCCTTGATCAATCCGGTGGACTTCACGCTATTGTCGGCAACGCTCAGGGTCGGGGCATCCGCCACCGGGGTGATGCCGATCTTGATCGTGCCGGTGTTGCCCAGTGCCTGGCCGTCGGTTGGCTGGAACTGGAGTTGCGCGTAATCAGCCTTTTGATCGCCAGTGCCGGGGCCATAACCGTTCGCGCCCGACTCGTTGGCATCCGGCATGAAGCGCAGTTTGCCAGCGTCGATGTCGGCTTTGCTGAAGGTCTGGTTGGCGGCGACATCTTTCCAGGTCGAACTGTCCAGATACTGCAGTTTGCCCTCGCCCGGCAGCTGGGTGATTTTCACGCCCAGGCCGGTGGCGGGGCTGTCGACGTCGCTGACGCCGAAGGTCGACCAGCCGAGAATCAGCGGCGTGTCTTCGGTGCCGGTGACGTTGACCGGTGCTGCGACCGGTGCGTCATTGACCGCCACCACATTGACCGTGGTGGTCGCGGTGTTGGAGTAATTGCTGCCATCGGTCACCTTCACGGTGATGGTCCGCGGTACGGTGCTTGGGTCTTCACTGTTGTTGGTGAAGGTGATGTTCTTGATGCGCTGAATGTAATCGGCCAGCGTCGCAGTACCGGTCAAGGTCAGTGTGATCGTGCCAGTCTGGTCATTGCTGTTGATGATGATGCCGTTGACGCTGTTGCCCAGGTTCAGCGCATCGCCTGGCTGACGGTTGGTCAGCACGACGGTTGCACCGGTCAGCATGGTGCTGTCCGGATCGGTGATGCTCAGGTCGAGATCGCCGATCGACACGCCAGGACCGGCGGTGTTCTCGGTGAACGTCATCTTGTAATCGGCCCCGGTAGCGCCGCTGGAGTTGTTGGCGTCGAGGTCCAGCACTGGCGGTGCATCGTTGTCGATGATCGAAGTGCTGACGCTGCCATTGGACGAACTGATCGCCAGATTCTCGAAGTTGCCACCAGTGACCGAATCGATCTTGACCACGAAGTTTTCGGTGCCTTCGGTGATCTTGTCATCGATGGTCGCGACGTTGAAGTTGGCACTGCTGGCGCCCGCCGGGATCTTCACGGTGTACACGCCGGTGAAGTCCGAACCGTCGGCAGCGGTACCGCTGTAGACGATTTTCAGCGTCACTTCGGTCTGGGCCGGGTTGGTCAGGCTGACGGTATAACTCGCCGCCTGGCCTTCGGTTACCGAAGTGCTGCCGCTGATGCTGGCAGTGGTGGTGTCCTGGAAGTCACTGACGCTGGTCGACACTGGCGTCTTGTCCATGCCGAGGGCTTCAAGGTTGCCGCCGCTGGCGGCCTTGATTGATTCGGTAACGGTTGGCGCGCCGGTGTAGACATCGTTGCCAACGGTGACCGGCAGGCTGCCGGAGCTCTGGCCGACGGCGATGGTGATCAACTTGCCGCTGTCCAGAGTGACGGTGACCGGCGTGTCGTGTGCAGTGACAGGGATGCCATTCTTGTCGGTCAGGGTGGCGGTATACGTGATCGTACCGTTCTCGCTCACCGATGGGGTCGCAGTCAATTTCACGGTGGTGGCGTCGTTGACGTCGGTAACTGTGGTGTTCACCGGGGTCTTGATCGGGTTGATCGCTTCAAGGTTACCGCCGGCCGCGTCCTTGATGGATTCGGTGACAGTGGTTGGACCTTTGTAGACGTCGTTGCCGACGGTGACCGGCAGGGTGCCGGAGCTTTGGCCGACGGCGATGGTAATGACCTTGCCGCTGTCGAGGGTCACGGTGACCGGCGTGTTGTGTGCGGTCACCGGGGCACCGTTCTTGTCGGTCAGGGTGGCGGTGTAAGTGATGGTGCCGTTCTCGTCCACGCTCGGGGTGGCGGTCAGGGTCACGGTGGTGCTGTCGTTGACGTCGTTGACCGTGGTGTTCACCGGGGTTTTCACCGGGTTGATCGCTTCCAGGTTGCCGCCGTCGGCCGATTTAATCGACTCAGTAACGGTGGTTGGACCTTTGTAGACGTCGTTGCCGACGGTGACCGGCAGGCTGCCGGAGCTCTGGCCGACCGCGATGGTGATCACCTTGCCGCTGTCGAGGGTGACGGTGACCGGCGTGTTGTGTGCGGTCACCGGGGCACCGTTCTTGTCGGTCAGGGTGGCGGTGTAAGTGATGGTGCCGTTCTCGTCCACGCTCGGGGTGGCGGTCAGGGTCACGGTGGTGCTGTCGTTGACGTCGTTGACCGTGGTGTTCACCGGGGTTTTCACCGGGTTGATCGCTTCCAGGTTGCCGCCGTCGGCCGATTTAATCGACTCAGTAACGGTGGTTGGACCTTTGT
>NZ_JBGLYV010000122.1:0-15623 GCF_047304225.1 Pseudomonas sp. Pseusp3
AGCCCGGGACGCTGCCCGGGCCGCGGCAGATGCAGCCAGGAATGCCGCCAAGGCAGACGCCGATGCGGCCAGGGACGCTGCCCGGGCTGCTGCAGATGCGGCTCGGAACGCTGCCAAGGCTCAGGCGAAGGCAGCCAGAGAACCTAGAGAGGCTAGAGAAGCTAACGAGGAGGCTAACGAGGCGGCCAGAGAGGCAGCCAGAGAGGCTAACGAGGACGTTGGACAGGCGGCCAGAGAGGCTAACGAGGAGGCCAGAGAGGCAGCCAGAGAGGCTAACGAGGAGGTTGGACAGGCAGCCAGAGAGGCTAACGAGGCGGCTAGAGAGGCGGCCAGAGAGGCTGGAGAGGACGTCCCCGGTGCCCCGGACGCGCGTGATGTCGATGTAGTTGAGGTGCAAAACTAGGCCTGCACGTTGCGCAATGAACACGGCAGGCATACCTGAAAAATACGTCCCGGGGGGCTGAGGGACGTATTGGCAATGAGTCGCAAACCCTGTTGAGTCACGGGGTTTGCGACTTGTTTTTTGAACTGTTTGAAGTTCGTTTGGTGGTTAGGAAATGCCCGGCAAATCGCCGGGCATTTTCATTCCTGAAACCTTGGTCGCGGGGATCAGTTCGCAGTTTCCGGTCGTGACTCGGCGTTCACCCCTTGGCCGCCAGTGGCTTGCGTCTGGTGTTGACCCTGGCCCGACAAATACGTGAGCACAATCTGCGTTATGGGGGCAGTCCAGGCAGGCAAAAACGGTCATGGCTGCCGTCGTGAATAACGGTGGCAAATTAGTGGCTATGCTTGCTCAGGTACCTGTACGCGTTGGAGGGGAACACCGTCCAGCAGGCTCGTGAAAACGTGATCACCTCTCTTCAGGCGTCATCACAATTTGCCCTTGTGCCACGGAGTCGTTACTGATATGAACAAAAAAAGAAGCTAAAGCCAAAATAAAAGACCTGCTCTCGTCCGGAGTCCCCAGATCGGAAGTATTCACTCAGCTTTCAGGCCAAGGGATCAAGGACAGTCTGCTTGCTCGCTTGATAGCTTCAACTGCCGACCCCTACCTCTGCGATATACATGACCGCAAGGTTAATGCCGCTATTACACTAATGTTTATCCAGGCTGCATTCGCTCTTCTAATCGGCTTTGGTATAGGTTCAGCTATTGGGCCTAACGCCAGATGGACAATTGGCTGTTTGAGCGCACTTGTTCCGCTCTTGTTCGCCTGGGGGTTCTACAATCATCTGGCAGGTGCTTACAATGCATACATTGTTCTATCAATGGGCTCGGCAGCGAGGCAAGTGGGAGGGTTGATTTCAGGCTCCATCTCAATGTTTATCGGCTCGGTTATAGGCATCGGAATGTTTGCTTTCGTATGTTACGTTCGCCAGAAGATATTTCCGGATTTGGTTTTTTTCACACCAAGAAAAATCAAGGGGCGATACGTGTTTTCCAACTAAAAAAACGGCTAAAGCCGTTCGGTTATCCCTGGCATTCAGCCGGCCCGATGCGCGCGGCTATCGGTCCAACAGAGGTGCCAGCAGTGCACACATGCCGCGCCAGTGCGAACCCTCCCAGTAAACCCGTTGGCAGGCGTCGCAGCGCAGGAAGTGTGAATAGAGAGTGCCAATGCGTGGTGGTACCTGCAGCCGGGCCAGTTCCGGGCTGATCTCGTGCAGCGGCAGATTGCAATGGAGGCACAGGCTGAATGGCCGCGCGCTACGCGCCAGATCGAGGCGCTCGTACAATTCGCGCAGTTGCAGTGAAGGTTTCAGGGCATGCACGTAACAGCCGTGGCTGATGATCCGCCGCTTGAGCAGTTCGCGGTCGCGGGTTAGCACGATGCGTCCTTGCTGCGCAGCGATCTCGGCGATTTCGCTATCCTCGAAGCCATTGTCGTAGAGGGTGTCGAAGCCGCTCATGCGCAGCAGGCTGGCCAGCCCGCCAAGGTGCGCATCAGCGACGAAGCGCAGCACCCGTAAAGGTTGTGCGCGAACCTTGAGCAGCGGGCTGATGTCCAGCGCTTCGAACTTGGGATACACCGCCAGCCGGTCACTGTCGAAGATCGCCCGCTCGAGGCCCACCGACTCGCCGTTGAGCAGCACCAGTTCGACCTCCGTGTGCGGTACTCCGAGCGCCTCGATCATGTGCTTGACCGTCGCCCCTTGCGCGCATTCGCAGGTGAAGGACTGCCGCCGTCGCTCGGCCGGCAGGAAATCGTTGAGCTCCTCGTAGAAGCGAAAAGTCGCACTGGTCATGCTGAACAGTATGGCAGGGCTGCAGGATAAGCGAGTCTGGTCCTGACATCTTGTCCGGCAGGCCCAAAACTACGAAACGCCCGCTGAAAGATTAAGCCGATCTTTCAACGGGGGGGGGCAGATTATTTTTTCTTGATCAGTTTGCTCATGTAGTACTTTAGGCTTAAACGATCTTTGGGCCTTGGTTTATAGTGGGTTTTGTTTCTTTGTGTGGGGTCGATCGCCATGGTTGCAGCGGTGTAGTAATAAAGCGCTATGGACTTGCGGGTGATGTGCTCTGGAGTCGTTAAAGGCTCTGGGTGCCCGTGATTACTGTCTTTGTCTGTGTTGAAAATGACACAGCGATTGTAGATTGGCAGGACTTTTTTAAGGCAGGTCTTCATCTCGACATCCCAGAGCTCCAGGTTGCCGCCGTATTCCTCTCGCCAGTCTTCGCTCAGGTAAATGATGACATTCAGTCTGCGCTCGACATTAAGCTTCTTGTTGAGCCTGAAGTCCGAATGCACACCCAGGAAACCACCGCTTTTCGTTTCATGCAGGCCGCCGCCGGTAAAGTAGGGGTCGGGTATCAAGCCTTCGATGCCTGTGAGCTTTTCAAGAAACTGCAACATGGGAGCCGAATTGAACGCGTTGAAGATAGTCTTCAGATAGGGGGTGCATTCGTTGGGACTGATTTGACGTTTTCGTTGACCTTTATAGCCGCGCTCATAGAGCATTTCGTTGTTGGTTGGCTCGATTGGGAAGTGCGAGCAGATGCTCGCAATCAGGTCTTCGTGCAAGAAGTTATCGATGACGATGTGCGGAAATGGCGTAGCCTGAACATAGCGACTGGTCAATGAGCCACCAAAGGCGCTAGCAGCGTGTTGGTCGAAATCAAGCTCCGGGGACAGGGTCATAGGTAGTGCTTGAGTGATGGGTGCCATTACCGCTCCAATAACTTGATATAAAGACTTGTGGGTGACATCAAACAGAATTGAATGCACTGCTCGTTGCGTCAATTCGTAGCTTAACTTTTTCTGTCATCCTTGTTCAGGCGCTTAAGGATGTTGTTGTACATTTTGGTTCGTCTGTGAGTCTTTCCATAACCGCCAGCCGCTGCGACAGTGCCGGCCTGAATATGATCCAGATAGCTGAAGATTTTACGCGGCGATAACATTTCAACGGCATAGCCAAGCTCGGTCATGCGGTCCTGGAGAGTATAGCCTGGCACGCGATCATCCATTGAAAAGTGCATGTTGTGCTGCTTGACAAGTTTGCAGTTCCACAACGTGCAGAAACTTTTCAAGTAGGCTTCTTTGTACGGTTTTGGTTCTCTGGAACGCAATCCCATAGAGATTTTCAGGCGTCTGTAGTGGTGTTTGAATAGTCGTGAGCTAAAGCGCCAAAGCGTTCTCGTGGTGCCACGGTTTATTTGCTCGACACAACCGACGGCTACGACTTTTGGGTTTTTTGTGCATTTATTGAGCATCATCGGAAAAACATTTTTATCGAAAACAAATGTATCAGTGTGCATCAGGAATAAATAATCAGTTTCAACTCGCTCTAAAACCAGGTCAAGTGCCTTGCCATGCGCGATATGGCCAGCTTCCGGTTTGGAAACAGAGCGCTCGATTAAATTGATCCAGTCAAGCGTTCGTAAATACTCAGTGCTTTCATCGGCGGAATAGTTGTCGACTACCCAGACTGGCACGCCGTTACTGCCAAAATGCTGGTGCAATAAGTCCAGGCATATCTTGGTGATTTCTGGTGTTTTGTAATTTACTATAACTATGCTGAAAGTCTTAGGGCTTTCGGCCGAAAAATCAGGGTTGCTCATTGTTTAGGTGCTCAATATTATTGTATTTAATTGCAGTAATAATTTAACCTGCATGCAGCTTTTACTTGTCTTTTTGCACAAAATTTTGCGTGGATATAGAACATAATTTGTTAAGTCATTTTGTCTTGCATAATAACAATGGCTTGCTCAGGCCTGATGGAGAACCGTAGATGCGGACTTCATCGTATAAGGATCTGCTCTATAGGTAAACATCCGTGACTTGATTCGTTATATCCGGAGGCGTCAGGCGAGCGTCTTGGGGGGCGGCGACATAGACTGATCCACGCTGCTCGACCCGGTTCGAAAGCTCCATGATGGCGGCTTCGAGGGCAAGTTGATTTTCGTTGATCCTGAACAGTAGGGAAGGGCGCAGATCTGAGTTTGGCATCGCCAATCCTCGGTTATGAGGTCTGCGTAGTACCAGGTTCCAAGAAGGGTTTTTCACGATTGACGGAGCGCGGGGAGGGGGTAACCGGGCCTGGTTCTGGAGCGCCTTTCGTGTGGCAAGCTTTTTGCCAAACCCCGGAAACGACAAAGCGCTGAAAAATCAGGGCTTTGTCGTATAAAGATGGCGGAGGCGATGGGATTCGAACTCATGGACCTGTTACAGTCGACGGTTTCAAGTTCGAGATGCAAGCGTCCGAAATTCGTGGCCTGTAGCTTGATTTCGTTCTAATACGAGCATTTTTTGGCCCCGCTGCAGGCCGCATTCTACAAGGGGTGGCACTAACGCTTTGTAACACTTTTTTGGCTACTTTGAGGGCTTGGCAATGGTGCCTACACGACGGTTAGCCGATTGCTGCCTGTCGCGACAGGCAGAGAGCGACCGAATATAGATAGTCCGTCCCACCAAAGTAAGGTTGCAGCATGAGGCCTGACCTTTCGTTCAAGCGGGCCGGAGTCAACCGAACTGAATCTTGCATCCATTGATACGGGGCGGCGGTCACTGGTGAGGGGGTAACCCATGAGTAACCCCAACCCGAAACGCCAAGGGCCTGCGATCATGCAGGCCCAGTACACCGCGATGGGTAACCGCTGTGGTAACCCAACAGCGGCATTCTGCTTGGGGCCAGTATCTACGCGGCCTGCAGGCATTCAGTGTGCGACCTGTCAAGCGGCACTCGCCTCATTGGCAGGATTCAAATAGCAGGCCATCTCCCGTTCGACAACGTCGATCTCATTTAGCCCCCAGTTTGTCAGGGGCGCGGAAGGTTTGCCGGTCGACGCAAAACTCGCCGCCAGCAGACGGGTCATCAGCGTCTTTGCCAAGTCCAGTTGCTTCTGAAGCTCCTGAGTCGTGCGATCAGCCTTGTCCAGGCGCTGTTGCAGGGCATCGCGCCCGGCAGTGATCTGTCCGATACTGGCCATCGTTTCATGTGGGGCGACCATCACTGCCGCTTTTTCTTCCAAAGATTTATCACTCATCAATGTGCTCGTTCGCTCAGGTTCAAGGTCAGGCGCGCGCAGGCCTTGCCTCACTGATATCGGCACGAGAGTTTATTCCTATAGTTTTCTATCGCACCTCTGCGCAAGGCGCCGACCAACGGCAGCGTAACCCATCAGCGACCCCAGCCTGGTTGCGAACAAGCATCTCAGCTGGCACTGGGTTAAGTGCTCGTATCTATAAACGTCCGTTCCTGGCCGATTCTGTCGGTCGAGATCGGCAGCCATGGGTTGATCAGGGCTGATCGCAATAAGGACTGTCTGGAGTGCTCTGTAGGTGTTGCGCCTGGCACAGAGCGACCAAGGCGGATGTTCACGGGGACAGCGCTCTGACCGCAGGCAACGGCCGTACTATAATTAGTTTCTGTCAATGTTTGCGTGGCGAGCGTTCCAAAACGAATCAGGTATCCATAGCGTTCACCTGACAGGCAGAGGGCAGCACAGCTAATGGGATGGACAGTACGTCTGATTACGCGAGAGAGGGTTCAGCCATGAAAATTCACTCCTTCCAGCATTACTCTCATGGTCTGGAAATGGCCGTTCACGATGCATGGATTACCGCCAGGGTGAAGTCGACCCTGGCATTTTCCGATCCGACCCTTAGCCTGCATATCAATGTCAAAACCCATGCGGGCAGAGTGGGGTTAAGCGGCCGCGTCAACACTCATAGACAGTGTGAACAGGCCATTGGTCTGGCCCGTTCGGTTCATGGTGTCGCCGAAGTCGATGCCAGCGACTTGCAGACCCATGTGTTCACGCCAGGGAGTTTTCCAGAAGCGCCCAACGCCGAAGAGAGCACAGAGCGCCGGCCACAATCGTCAACAAAGATGGACGACAAATGATAATGGCAACTTTGCAGGCGCCGCGCTCCCAGTCGGAAACCGAGGGCGGACGGAAGTTGATTTCCCGGGGCCTGATGAAGTCCACTCAGTTCGCAATCCCTAAGGGGGCAGGTCTGAGTCTGGCATCGAGAATCCTCGGTTATGAGGTCAGCGTAGCACTGCGTTTCATGAAGGATTTTTAACCGTTGGCAGGACGCCGGGGGAGAGGGAAAGTCAGGAAAGTTTTGTAGCGGTTACCAAATAGCTTTGTAACGCCCTCCAGAGGCTGCACGGATTCACAGACTCCAGAAACGACAAAGCCCTGAATAATCAGGGCTTTGTCGTATAAAGATGGCGGAGGCGATGGGATTCGAACTCATGGACCTGTTACAGTCGACGGTTTTCAAGACCGTTGCCTTAAACCACTCGGCCACACCTCCGTTTGCGTTGCGGGCGCCATAATACCTGAATGAAACACACTGTCAAACTCTCTGCATGGCTTGTTACAGAGCGTCTGTTATGATCTTTGCGACTGAACGTTTCAAACCAACAGGAGTGTCGCCATGCGCGAACAGGATTACGCAGTTAATAACAGCGTGCAGGCTGAGCAGCTAGAGGTTAGCCGCGTCCTGCGCAATACATACGGCTTGCTCGCCCTGACCCTCGCATTCAGCGGTGTGACGGCCTACGTTGCCCAGCAGATGCGTGTTGGCTACCCGAATATTTTCGTGGTGCTGATCGGCTTCTACGGTCTTTTCTTCCTCACCAACAAACTCCGTGATTCGGCGTGGGGCCTGGTGTCGGCATTTGCCCTGACCGGTTTCATGGGTTTCCTGCTTGGCCCGATCCTCAACCGTTACCTGGGCATGCAGGGCGGCGCTGAAGTGGTCAGCTCGGCGTTCGCGATGACGGCGCTGGTGTTTGGCGGCCTGTCGGCGTATGTGCTGATTACCCGCAAGGACATGAGCTTCCTCGGCGGTTTCATCACGGCAGGCTTCTTCGTGCTGCTGGGTGCAACGCTGGCGGGCATGTTCTTCCAGATCAGCGGTCTGCAACTGGCGATCAGCGCAGGTTTCGTGCTGTTCTCCTCGGTCTGCATCCTGTTCCAGACCAGCGCCATCATTCATGGCGGCGAGCGTAACTACATCATGGCTACCATCAGCCTGTATGTATCGATCTACAACCTGTTCGTCAGCCTGTTGCAGCTGTTCGGCATCATGGGGCGCGATGATTGATCGTCGGCCTTGAAGTAAAAAACCCGCTCAGGCGGGTTTTTTTATATTCGCAATTCAGGGCTATTCGACAATGACGATGCTGCCGTCGGCTTGCTGGCGGTAGATGGTGTAGGGCAGCAACAAGGTATCGAGTGCGCCGGAGATGACCACATCGATCAGCACAATAGCGGGGGCAGGGCCATGTACCTGCGCATCCCGGCCCTCTTCGAGGGGGGCATTCAGGAAGCAAAAATCGTAGGTCACGCCACTGTAGATGCGCGGTACCGCACCGCAGTAACTTTTTTGCTTCTTGAGGCTTTTTGCGGCCGCTTCGTCACTGCGCACAACTGTCTGAATCGTGCCGCAACCCGCAAGCATCAATGCCGCGAGTAGCATTACTGTGGTTTTCATACCGTCAATCCTTCGCCGGAAACCGTCAATCTACTTCAGTCTGAAACAAATATCACTCACGCCATGGGCGGCAACCGGCGCTTGACCGGAGTTTTCTTGACGATTGCCGTATTGGTTTCAGCGAGGGTGTTGAGGCGGTCGAGCAGGGTGTCCAGTTGTTCCATCGAGCGCACATGCAGGCGCGCAATGAAACAGTCGTCGCCGGTGACCTTGTCGCACTCGGTGAATTCGGGAATGGCCATGATTTGCCGTTCCACTTCCTGCAATTGCCCCGGCAACGGGCGAACGCGCACGATGGCCTGGAGTTGATAGCCAAAGCATTTCGGGTCGATTTCAACGGTGTAGCCCTTGAGTACTCCACGCTCTTCCAGGCGGCGCAGACGCTCGGCAACGCTGGGGGAGGACAGGCCACTGATTTGCGCCAGGGCCTTGAGCGAACGTCGCGAGTCTTCCATCAGAGCCGTGATCAGCACCTGGTCGATGTCATCGGTCATGGCAAAATCCTCTGTTAGGCACTTTTTCAAAACGGCCTTGATAAAAAAGGTCGATCTCGAGTTTAGCCTGCTTTTTGCTATGGAGTAGCGCCTGAGTGCATTGGCATACTTTGCCCACAAACACAGGAGTCTGATGATGGACAAAACCCTACGCCGCGGTTCGTTCGAAATGACGGCCGCCATGCTGATCTCCGGCACCATCGGTTGGTTCGTGCTGGTGTCCGGGCAACCGGTGCTGGATGTGGTGTTCTGGCGTTGCCTGTTCGGTGCCGGCACCTTGCTGCTGATTTGTGCCGCCTTCGGCTTTTTGCGCCCCGGTATTTTGACCCGCACCACCTTCTTGCTGGCGGTGCTCAGCGGTGTGGCGATTGTCGGCAACTGGGTGCTGTTGTTCGCCTCCTATTCCCGGGCGTCGATTGCCATCGGCACTGCCGTCTATAACGTCCAGCCGTTCATGCTGGTAGGGCTGGCGGCGCTGTTTCTCAATGAAAAGATCACCGCGCAGAAACTGGCTTGGCTGGGCGTGTCGTTTCTCGGAATGCTGGCGATTGTCAGCGCCCATGGCAGCCAGGGCGAGAGTGGCAACGATTACCTGACGGGTATTGCCCTGGCGTTGGGTGCGGCATTTCTCTACGCGATTGCCGCGCTGATCATCAAGCGCCTGACCGGCACTCCACCGCATTTGATTGCGCTGATCCAGGTCAGTACTGGTGTGTTGTTGCTCGCGCCATTCGCGCATTTTTCGGCATTGCCGCAGGCGCCGAGCGCGTGGGCCAGCCTGATGACGCTGGGCATGGTGCATACCGGCGTGATGTACGTGTTGCTGTACGGCGCCATTCAAAAGCTGCCGACGGCGTTGACGGGGGCGCTGTCCTTCATCTACCCGATCGCGGCGATTTTCGTCGACTGGTTTGCCTTCGGTCACCGCCTGGAGCCGCTGCAGTGGATCGGTGTCGCCGCGATCCTGCTGGCCGCGGCCGGCATGCAACAGGGCTGGTCGCTGAAGTTTCGGCGCACAGTGACGCCGTAACCCGCTACGTCGGCGTCAGATGTTCCAGCGCGGCGCGCTCCCGGCCAGTCGCTGGCGCATCTCGCCGACGTTGGCGGCCAGTTGTCGGGTCAGCAAGCTATACCCGTCCAGACTGTTGTAGATCGGCGCATCAAGGCTGACCAGCGGCAAGTCCATGGGCCGATTGAGCCGCTGGGCGGCACCTGATTTCAACGCCCGGGCCATGCCGATCAATTGCACGCGAATCTGTCGGTGCTCAGCTTTCAATGCCGTTTGCAGGAGCGTCATCGCCTCGGGGTCATTGGCATCCGGTCGGGTGTTGCCGAGGATTTCCAGGGTGCTGACGCACATGCGCAGGTTGCGCTGGATGGCATCCAGTTCGGTCATGGAAATCTTCACTTCCTTGGACACCGACGGCATCAGTGAGCGAAGTTGCACCATCACCGCGTTCAGGCGAGTCATGAGTTTGAGGTGTTCGTCGGCGGTGATGGCCTGGCCGTCAATGATGCGCCCGTAGGTTTTCGCGCAATCACGCAGCGCATCGGCCAGGTTGTAGCGCCAGGAATAAACCGCGTACAGCGGCAGGGCGAAGGAAAACGCCAGGGCCAGGGCAATGCCGATCAGGATATCCACTCCGCGCCACAAGCCATCGGTGACCGGGTTGTCGCCGTGCCCCGCGACGATGAACACGGTAATCGCCGACAGCAGCGCGGTGTAACCACCCTTGCCGATGGCGTGATACGAGAAAAAACCGCAGACCACCGACATCGCGAAATAGGTCAGCCAGGGCATCCCGAGCCAGGCCTGTTGTGCCACCAGCGCCAGGCCGACGCCGGCGCCGATCAAGGTGCCGATGGCACGCTCGGCGGCTTTCTTGCCGATGTTGCCGTGGTGCTGCAAGCCGCCGATCACCACCAGCATCGTCACCGACGCCCACTCACCGTGGGGCAGATGGATGCCGGTGGTCAGCAGGATCGTCGCCAGCAACCCGAGCGACACCCGCACCGCATGGATCACCCGGGCATGGCGATAGCGCCGGTACGGGTCCAGCAACGGCCGCAGCAATCGGCGCAGCAGCGGTGGCAATCGTTGGGCTCTGGATGTACTCAGGCTAGCTCTCCTCAGAAGATGTAGTCGGTGGTCAGGAAGCTCGAACTGCGGCCGCTGATGATCTCGCTGATCAGGTCCTTGTTGGTCTCCTGGAACTTGGTGGCCACCAGGGTGCGGATTGAAAACACCCGCAGTGCGTCATGGACCGACAAGGTGCCTTCGGCGGAGTTCTTGCGACCATTGAAGGGGTAGGTGTCCGGGCCGCGCTGGCATTGGGCATTGAGGTTGATGCGCCCGACCTGATTGGCAAAGGTATCCACCAGCCGGCCAACCGCCACCGGGTTGGTGCCGAAGATGCTCAATTGCTGGCCGAAGTCCGACTCCAGCACGTAATCGATCACGGTATCCAGATGACGGTACGGCACGATGGGGATGACCGGGCCGAACTGTTCTTCCTGATAAACGCGCATCTGCGGCGTGACCGGGTATAGCACCGCCGGGTAGAAGAACGACGCACGCGCCTCACCGCCGTTGGGGTTGACCACCTTGGCGCCTTTGCTTTCGGCGTCCGCCACCAGTGCATGCAAATAGTCGACCTTTCCCGATTCCGGCAGTGGCGTCAGGGATACGCCGCTTTCCCAGGGCATGCCGGGTTTGAGGTTGGCAAGTCTGGCATTGAATTTGTCGATGAAGGACTCGACCACGTCTTCGTGGACAAAAAGGATTTTGAGCGCTGTGCAGCGCTGGCCATTGAATGACAGCGAGCCCGTCACCGCTTCACTGACCGCATTGTCCAGATCCACTTCCGGCAGGATGATGCCCGGGTTTTTCGCATCCAGGCCCAGCGCTGCGCGCAAGCGGTGTGGTTTCGGATGGAGTTTTTTCAGGTCGCTGGCGGCCTTGTTGGTGCCAATGAAGGCAAAGATGTCGATCTTGCCGCTGGCCATCAGCGCGCTGACCGTCTCGCGGCCGCTGCCATAGATGACGTTGATCACCCCGGCCGGGAAGCTGTCGCGGAAGGCTTCCAGCAACGGGCGAATCAACAGCACGCCCAGTTTGGCCGGTTTGAACACCACGGTATTGCCCATGATCAGCGCCGGGATCAGCGTGGTGAAGGTTTCGTTCAACGGATAGTTGTAAGGCCCCATGCACAGGGCGACGCCCAGCGGCACACGACGGATCTGGCCGAGGGTGTCCTGCTCCAGTTCGAAACGGCTGGAGCGGCGGTCGAGTTCTTTCAGCGCGTTGATGGTGTCGACGATGTAGTCGCAGGTTCGGTCGAATTCCTTTTCCGAATCCTTGAGATTCTTGCCGATTTCCCACATCAGCAACTTGACCACGGCGTCGCGCTGCTCGCGCATGCGCCCCAGGAAGGTTTCGACGTGCTGGATGCGCTCGGCCACGCGCATGGTCGGCCACAGTCCCTGGCCACGGTCGTAGGCGCGCACGGCAGCGTCGAGGGCGGTCAATGCGGTCTCGGCATCGAGCAACGGCGTGCTGCCCAGGATCACTTGCTCGTCGCCATTGGCGCCGGCCAGATACACCGGGCTGCGAACCTGGGCCAGTGGCCCGTTCCAGGTTTTCAGCACGCCATCGACCAGGTACTCACGCTGCTCGGTCTGGCCATCAAGGCGGTACTTTTCCGGGATGTCAGCGGGGCTTGGGAACAGGTTCTCGAGAATCTTGGCTGTGGTCATGTCGCTACCCCTCTGGATTGGATAATGCACTGATGAATCGTTTTAGCAGACCTCAGCGATGCTTGTCATGACTCATCTCAGCGTTTTGTCGCATAGCGTGATGGATGGCGGATTTATCGACGCCTTCCGTCATGGCCTCAGAAGCTCCCCTTGTTGGCCCCCAATGCCCTCAACCCGCCCATGCGGGGTGCCTTAGTGTTGACCTCTGCTTGATCACAACAAAAAAGTGCACCCGGCAGACCGGGCACCCAATGAGAGGACAGCCATGCAGGCAAGCCGGTTAACTGAAAAGCCTAGTCTTTGTTTGGCCTTGGCGGGGTGCGTCTTTGCTGCGTTGCTTGCGGGGTGCGGCGAAGAGCCGAAAAACCCGCCGAGCCGCAGTGAAGCAGGCGCCGCGAAGCCCGCCGACGCCGAGTTGGCGCAGGTTTACGACAACAGCTGCAAGCTTTGCCATGCCAACCCGGCGGCCGGGGCGCCGCTGACCGGCGACATAAAGGCCTGGGAGCCACGGGTGCAGCAGGGCGCCGACACACTGCTCGATCACGCGATCAACGGTTACAACGGCATGCCGCCGATGGGCATGTGCATGCAGTGTTCGCAAGAGCAGTTCCTGGCGCTGATTGCCTTTATGTCCGGCCAGCCAATCCAATAACAAGAAAGCAGGGTGCGATTCATGACGATGGACATGACACGGCGTCAGCTGTTGCAACGGGCGAGCGTCATTGGCGCCTTTACCGCGCTCGGCTCGACACCGGCATTGGCCGAACTGCTGCGCGCGCCACGGTTGATTCCCTGGCGCAACTGGTCGGGCGGCCAGAGTTGCCTGCCGGCAGCAAGGCTGGCGCCAAAGAACCTGGATGAGTTGACGCAAGTGGTGCGCCAGGCACCCGGCAAGATTCGTCCGGTGGGCTCGGCACACTCCTTCAGCGCGCTGGTGCCCACTGACGGGACTTTGCTGTCGCTGAGCTATTTCTCGGGTTTGCTCGATCATGATGCGAAAACCCTGCAAGCCGAGTTCGCCGCCGGTACGCCAATGTCACGCATGGGCACACCGCTCAAAGACATTGGCCAGGCCCTGCAAAACATGGCTGACATCGATTACCAGACCCTTGCCGGTGCGATCTCGACCTCGACCCACGGTACCGGCAAGAACTTTCAATCGTATTCGGCGCATGTCTGCGGCTTGCAATTGGTGGCCGCCAACGGCGACGTGCTGGAGTGTGACGCCAATCGTCACCCTGAAGTGTTCAGCGCCGCCCGGGTGTCGCTGGGGGTGTTGGGCGTGGCAACCAGGGTGCGCCTGCAAAACCGCCCGGCGTATCGCTTGCGGGAGCGGCAGTGGATCGCCAGGACTGAAGAGTTGCTGGAAGACCTGGACAAGAACACCCGGGAAAACCAGCACTGGGAAATGCTCGTGGTGACCCATTCCGACTACGCCTTGTCGATCGCCCTGAACGAAACCGGCGACCCGGCTACACCACCGGTCCCGGCAGATGAGGAGGGCGGCAACGAGTTCGTCACGCTGATCGAGAAAATCGACAAGTACGGCAGTGATTTCCCGGACCTGCGCCGCACGATGCTCAACAGCCTGCGCCACCTCGCCAGTTTCGATGATCGGGTGGGCGACTCGTTCGATATCTACGCCAACGTGCGCACGGTGCGTTTCAACGAAATGGAATATTCCGTGCCGGCCGAATACGGTCCAGCGTGTTTGCGCGAGATCCTTAAACTGATCCAGGACAAAGACCTGCGCACCTGGTTTCCGATTGAATACCGTTACGTCAAGGCCGACGACATTCCCCTGAGCATGTTCGAAGGCCGCGACAGCTGTTCGATCTCGGTCCACCAGCATTACCAGATGGATCATCACAACTTCTTCGCCGCCGTCGAGCCGATTTTCTGGAAGTACAACGGCCGGCCGCACTGGGGCAAGTTGCATACATTGAACGCGAAAAACCTGCAGCCGCTGTACCCGCGCTGGCAGGAATTCATCCAGGTACGGCAGGAACTCGACCCCAGTGGCAAATTCCTCAATGCGCATTTGTCATCGATTCTGGGGGTGAACTGATGGCCGTCAATCGCCGCAATTTCTTGCTTGGCAGCGCAGGCGTCGGCGCCTTGTTGGTGGGGCTCGGGGCATGGCTGCGGCCGGGGGACCGAGGTGCGCCGTACAGCGATTACTTCCGTACGCTGAACCGCGAACTCAAGGATCACGGCCCGATGCGACCGGTGATGCTGATCGACCTTGATCGGCTGGATCACAACATCGATGTGGTGATGCAATCGGTCAAGCGCGGCGGCAAGCACCTGCGGCTGGTGGAAAAATCGCTGCCGGCACCGGGGCTATTGGCCTACATCGCCCGGCGCGCCGGCACGCCACGCCTGATGTCCTTTCACCAACCGTTTCTCAATCATGACGCGGTGCAGTTTCCCGAGGCCGACATTCTGTTGGGCAAGCCGCTGCCGGTGCGTTCGGCCGAGTTGTTTTATCGTTCGCACAAGGGCGCTTTCGACCCTTCGAAGCAATTGCAATGGCTGCTCGATACGCCGCAACGCTTGCAGCAATACCTCGCCCTGGCTCAGGGGCTGGGCACGCGATTGCGGGTGAACATCGAACTGGATGTCGGACTGCATCGCGGTGGCGTCAGCGACCTTGGCGTACTCGGGCAGATGCTGACGCTGATCAGCCAGCATCCACAGCACCTGGAGTTCGCCGGGTTCATGGGCTACGACCCGTTCGTGGGCATGGGTGTACCGGGGATTCTGGGTTCGCCCGAGGAGTTGTTCGCCAAGGTGATGGTGATCTACAGCCGCTGCGTCGATTTCACGCGTCAGCAATACCCCGCTTTGTGGCATGGCGGGCTGACCCTCAATACGGCTGGCAGCCCGAGCTATCGCATGCATGAGCGCGAACAGCTCAGCAGCGAAGTGTCGGTGGGGACGGCGATGCTCAAGCCCGTTCACTATGATTTGCCGTCACTGGTGGAACATGTGCCAGCCGCCTACATCGCCACGCCGGTGTTAAAGAGCACCGGGGCGGTGAATATTCCGGCGCTGGATGACAAGTCCGGGTTGTTTTCCTGGTGGGACACCAATCAGCGCCAGACGTTTTTTATCTATGGCGGTCACTGGATGGCGGAGTTCGAATCGCCGCCGGGGTTGCAGAGCAATGCTGTGTATGGCCGTAGCTCGAACCAGGAAATGGTCAATGGTTCGGCGGCGGTGGGGCTGACGGTTGAGGACCAGGTGTTTTTGCGGCCGACCCAGACGGAGTCGGTGTTGTTGCAGTTCGGGGATTTGCTGGCGGTTCGGGGTGGGAAGATTGTGGATAGCTGGCCGGTGTATTCCTGAAGGATTTTCAGTGCATTTGCCGCCGCCTTGGGGGCGGGCGCCCCCCCCGCCCCCCCCCCCCCCCACCCCCC